>JALSLK010000070.1 GCA_026988355.1 Flavobacteriaceae bacterium | reverse complement strand
TTTGTGCAAAAGCACATGTATAGCTAAAAAGTATGGCAAATACAATAAAAGTATTTCTAAACATCTATGGTTTTTATTTTATTTATTACAACTACTATACCGTAAAATTACAAAAACAAATTATATAATAATGTATATTCAAAAAAACACAGAATTATCTCAAATTACGTATGTCTTTCCGTAAAAAAATTACAATTTATTTAGAATCATTATAAATAATGATTAACTACGAAATAAATGTAATTATTGTTACAAAGAACTTCAATATTTAATAAATTTGCATCGCCTTAAAAAATTTTAAGAACCTAATTGTAAAAAGCAAATGTCAACAGACATAAAAATCAAAAAAGGCTTAACTATTAAGCTAAAAGGGACAGCTCACAAAGAAATTGAAACTGCTTCTCGATCTAAAATTTATACAATTTATCCAACGGATTTTCATGGAATAACGCCTAAATTAACTAAAAAAGTTAGCGAGTATGTACTTGCAGGTGAAGCATTGTTCTATGCAAAATCTAATGAAGAAATGAAATTTACTTCTCCAGTTAGTGGAATGGTAAAAGATATTATTCGTGGAGCAAAACGTAAAATTCTAGCCATTACGATTCAAGCTGAATCTAAGGATAAGTATAAAGATTTTGGTAAAAAAACACCAAGTAATTTAACTGGATTACAAATCAAACAACATTTGTTAGAAAGTGGTTGTTGGGCTTTTATTAATCAAAGACCTTACGATACCATAGCAAATCCAAATGATAATCCTAAAGCAATATTTATTTCTGGTTTCGATACAGCACCATTAGCTGCAAATACAGTATTTGCGCTGCAAGGTAAAGAAGAAGCGTTTCAAACAGGAATTGATGCATTGTTAAAATTAACCGAAGGAAAAGTACACTTATCGGTACAAGAAAAATCCTTTCTAAATGATATTAAAGGAGTTAGCTTACACCAAGTTAAAGGAAAACATCCTGCAGGAAATGTAGGCGTACAGATTTCTAAAGTAAATCCAATAAATGCAGGAGACCGAGTTTGGACTCTAAACGCACAAGATGTTGCCATTATAGGAAATTTATTTTTAACTGGTTATTTTGATACTACTCGTGTAATTGCACTTGCAGGATCCGAAGTTAAAAATCCAAAATACTATACTACCAAGATAGGAAATAGTGTTGCCGATTTAATCGAAAATCACTTAACAAACGATAATATTCGAATTATCAATGGTAATCCATTAACAGGAACAGCTATAAAATTAACCGATGCAATTGGCTTTCATACCAACGAAATTACCGTTTTGCCCGAAGGAAACCAATATCGTTTTATGGGTTGGATGCCTTTTAAAGATAATTTTATCCATAGTGTTTCTCGTACATCTTTTTCTTTTTTATCAAAAAAAGAATATACTTTAAACACCAATTTAAACGGAGAAGAAAGAGCATTTGTGGTAACTGGAGAAATGGAAAAAGTAATGCCTATAGATGTATATCCAATGCAATTATTAAAAGCAGCGTTAAATAATGATATTGAGCGAATGGAAAATTTAGGTATTTACGAAGTAGCTCCAGAAGATTTTGCTTTAATAGATTATGTATGTACTTCAAAAATTGAAGCGCAAGATATAATTAGAAAAGGATTGGATTTAATGATTGAAGAAGTAGGTTA
>JALSLK010000069.1 GCA_026988355.1 Flavobacteriaceae bacterium | reverse complement strand
CAGTTGTACCTACCCCAACTCTGTTAAGACTAGAGTCAACAAATAAACTGCTGCTATCCACACTTAAATCGCCATTATTGCCAAATTGCAAATATAATGGTGTATTATTATTTGTTATAATCTCATCGCCATCAATACGTAAACGATTTGCAATTTCTAATGAGCCACCATTAGTAAAACCACTGGCATCAATATTAGAGGTAATTTCCAGTCTACCATTGTCAATTTGTACAGCACCATTTGTAGCATTTATTATTCTGCCAAATCCAGGACCACCTTGATCGTAAGCTTGGTCTAGTGTATTGCCATCATTACCAGAGTGTATGGTTTCCCAAGAGCCACCATTCCAGTAATAAAAACCTGGAGTTACTCTTGTAGTACCAGCGCCAGAAGTATTGGTATTATAAACCAGCAATGAAATTGCTGGAGTTGTTATTGGCAAAGTATTGTTTGTTGCTAATAGAGCTACTCTTGGAATAAGGATTCCTTTGTTTGTAGCTGTTATATCTAATGCAGAAGCATTATTTGGATTTGTTGTTCCAATTCCTACTTGTGCAAAAAGACTAAACGAGCAAACAAATAGAATGAAAAATGAGAATTTTGTTTTCATAATTTTAGTTTAAATGTGGACTTAATTAATCAAAAGTAATAATGCAGTAGCTATTAATTTCACATTATATTATAATGTGTTTGTATTTTTATGTATTGCGTTTTATTTAAAGTATATTTTGCTTTTAATAACTAAAATTTAGCAGATTACCAGATATATACGTACAAAGCTATCTATGTAGAATGGCATACCATTCATATAATCTTATTGGTATATTTAGCACAATTCATCTGATTATAAACCTGAGTTCTACGCAAAGAAAAAATACGCAAAAGAATCGCTAAGTAATTTTAGTACTAAAAAATAATTTATAGAGAAACTATTTACGGATCTTTTAATTATTTATATAAAATTTTAATTCGTTTATAAAAGCAATTAAATCATCTAGTTCTACATGATCCATAATTACAATTTTTAACCATTTTGGATTTTCATTATGCGTATCTGGAACTAAATCGTACTTTACTACTAATTCCTTTGGAATAAATTTAGCATGAATAGTAACAATATTCATTCTTGGATGACGATAATATTTAATATTTAAGTCGTTTAATTGATCACAAAGCCATTGAGTACGCATCAATAAAATACTAATTTTTTCGAACCATCCATAAGCACCATACGAAAATAAAATCATCCAAACAGCAATGGCACTGGCTCCAGCTCTACTTCCAGATAAGGTTAAATCCATACCAGAAACATATTGAGCTTCTTTAGTAAGCACATTTTTAATCAACCCTTTTTTACATAAAAAAATACCGGTTCCATAAGGAGCCTGTAACATTTTATGTGCATCAATAGTAATAGAACTAATATGTTTATTAGATAAATTTACGCTAGTTTTTTCTGTATTAATAGGAAATATAAATCCACCAAAGGCACCATCAATATGAATTTTAAATGTGGTATTTTGTTTTAATAATATTTTTGCATATAAGTTTGGGTCATCTACAGAGCCAAACATAGTTGTACCCATATTAGAGACTACGATAAAATATTTTTTACCTTTTTCTTTTTCTGTAATTATTATTTTTTCTAATTCGATTTCTTGAATTTGACGTGTGTAAAATTCCACAGGAACAAAGGCAATATCTAAATTTAGTAAATTAGCTCCTTTTGGCATAGAATAATGTGAATCTTCGGAACAAAGGATTACGATTTCCTCTTGTTTTGCATGAAATTTACGTTTAAACAAATTTCTATAAATCCACATAGCTTGAATATTAGCTTCGGTGCCACCAGTAGCTACATAGCCATCAAAATTATCTTCTTTGCATTTAAAAATATCAACCGCTAATACTTGTAAAACCTCACGTTCTATTTGTTGCGTTCCCATAAAGGCATTTTCGGAAACTCCAGTAGTATGACATCCAATATTATTAGGATTATTTACAAACGATCGTAATAATGGAGAATCTTTTAAGAATGGAGCGTCACTAGAAAATACAGTTTCATCTAGTTTAGAAGCAGGATATCCTAGGCTAATATCGGTTAAAAAATTTACATTTTTCTGTAATGCATTGTCTATTCGGTCGTTCTGTTCGTCTTTTGTATAACGTCTCCAATACTTCATAATTAATCTATTTTTTAGATTGTTTGATGGCACAAAATTAGCTAAACAAATGTTAAAAGAAAGGATATTTGTTTTAAAAATTGTAATTTTATCGAATGAAGAAGATTTTTAGATATGGACTAATTTTTTTGTTAGGTGTATTGTTTACATTTCTTTATTTTAGAAAAGAAAAAGAGAATCACAAAAGTGAGCAAATTCAAGTATTGCTTACCGAAATTAAAAACGTAAGTAAATTAGTTGTTACCGAAAGTACCTTTTCGGAAATGTATAATTATAGCGATGCAGATAAATATTTTTTTGAAACTATTTCATTCGATAAAAAAGTAATCTTATCTGTAAATGCAAAAGTGCAAGTATCTTACGATTTGTCTAAAATGATTATAGAAACAGATACGATACATAAAAGAATAATTGTTAAATCGTTACCAAAAGAAGAAATTTTTATTTCGCCAAATATTACTTATTTTGATTTGGAACAAAGTACGTTTAATCAATTCACAAAAGAAGAATTGAATGCACTAAATAAAAAAAGTATTAAAAAAATCAAAGAAACAATAGATGCATCTACATTAAAAGAACAATCTAAAAACAGATTAATTGAAGAATTGCGTAAAATTTATAAAATGGCAAATTTATTAGAATGGGAATGGATTGATGAAACGGAGAATAAATTAATTTTAAATACTTTTAAAAAGTAACGGAATAATTTTTGTATGAATAATAATAGAATGATACTAAATAAAATAATAAAAATCGGATTACTATTAGGACTGTTAGTACTAATAGCATGTAATAAATCCAAAGAGCTAAGAGGTATAAATGGAATTGTTGGAGAAACGTCTTATAGTATTTCGGAACCAACAATGGATGCTGAAATTTTATACGAAGATGATATAGAACGCGATAAAAAAGAGGCAATACAACAAAGAATTATAAAGACTAGTTATTTAACTTTTGAAACAGAATCGGTAGATGCTATGTTTAAAAATATTCAAAGTCAAGTTAAAAAACATAAAGGATTTATACAGAACGATGAAACTTCAAAATCATACAACACAATAAGACGTTCTTTGGTTATTAGGATACCAACACAAAATTTTCAACCAGTAATAGATAGTATAGCAAATACTGTAAAAACTTTTGATAATAAAAAGATTTCGTTGCAAGATGTTACCGAAGAATTTGTAGATTTAGAAGCACGATTAAAAGCAAAAAAAGCCTTAGAAACCCGTTATTTACAATTATTGGGAAAAGCCAAAAATGTAAAAGAAATGTTAGAAATTGAGCGTGAAGTTGCTAAAATAAGAGAAGAAATAGAAGCAAAACAAGGTAGGCTAAAGTATCTTACAAATAAAGTATCATTAAGTACGATTCATGTAGAATTTTACGAATATACTTCCGTTGTAAAACCAAAATCAAGAACCTATATAAGCCAAGTTGTAAAAGCGTTAAAAGGAGGGTTTTCTAGTTTAGGAAATTTTGTTTTAGGAATGTTATATATTTGGCCATTTCTAATTATTATAGGAATTTTGGGATATTATATTAGAAAAAGAATAAAAAAAAGACGTAAAAAATAAATCCATGAGAAAAATAAAAAAAATAGGAATACTCAGTATGTTGGTTGTTGTATTAACAGTAACAGTATCTTTTAAATCTGATTTTTTTGAGGTCGCAAAACAAATAGAAATTTACACATCGTTGTTTAAAGAACTCAATATGTATTACATAGATGAAGTAAATCCCACACAATTAACAAGTGATGCTATAAACAATGCTTTAAGAAATTTAGACCCCTATACAAGATATTATGACGAACAAGCAGTAGAAGATTATAAAATAAGATCAAGAGGATCTTATGGAGGAATTGGTGCTATTTCTTCTTTTTATGAAAAAGAATTGTTTGTTAGAGAAGTATATGAAGATTCTCCAGCAGCAAAAGCAGGATTAAAAGCAGGAGATCAAATCGTAAAAATAAACGATGTTTGGATAAAAGATTTTGAAGGAAAAGCAATAAGTAGTTTGCTAAAGGGTTTGCCAGATACAAAATTAAGCGTAAAAATAAAAAGAAACAATGAAAATTACAATTTTGATATTACAAGAAAAACCATAGAAATAGACCCTGTACCATTTCATGAAATGATAGATGAAGAGGTTGGATATATGGCTTTTATAAAATTTAATAAAAAAGCATCAAAAAGAGTAAAAGAGGCTTATGAAGATTTGAAAGAATCTGGTATGAAAAAATTAATAATTGATGTTAGAGGAAATCCTGGAGGATTATTAAGTGAAGTAGTTAAAATTGTAAATTATTTTGTACCACAAAATCAAATAGTAGTTACCACAAAATCAAAAGTAAAAAAATGGAGTGCTACTTACAAAACAAAAAAAGAACCAATTGATTTAGAAATGCCAATTGTAATCTTAATTGATGGACATTCTGCTTCGGCAAGCGAAATATTATCAGGAGCATTACAAGATTTAGATAGAGCAGTAATAATAGGAGAGCGCTCTTATGGGAAAGGCTTGGTACAACGAACAAGAAAATTACCTTATGGAACACAAATGAAATTAACAATTTCTAAGTATTATACACCAAGTGGTCGATGTATACAAGAATTAGATTATACTAATAGAGACCGTAAAACAGGAGTTGTACCAAAATTTGATCCAAAAAGTAGAAATATGTTTAAAACCCAAAATGGTAGAAAAGTTTACGATGGAGGAGGAGTTGAACCAGATATTAAGATGGAAAGACCAAAAACAACAATAGCAACTAAAGCATTATTTAGATCAGATGCGATTTTTAAATATGCCACAGATTACCAGTATAAACACGAGACAATAGGAGCAATAAAAGATTTTTTATTAACAAATGAAGAATACCAATCTTTTATTAATTATATAAAAACAAACAAAACATCATTTAAAACAAAGGCAGAAAGAAGTTTTGAAAAATCGTATAAAGTGGCAGAAAAAGATGCATATTCAGAAGATATTAAGTTAGGATATGACCAACTAGTAAAACAAATTAAGATTAAAAAAATAGAAGAACTAGCAGTAAATAAACAAGAAGTTTTAGAACATATATCCGACGAAATTTTAAAACAATACTATTTTAAAACAGGTGTTTATCAACATAAATTTACACACGATAGTACCATAAAAAAAGCGGCAAAATTATTACATAACACAAAAAAGTATACCAGAATTTTAAAGTAATATAAAAAGAGTCTATCTTACTTAAAATCAAGACCGTAGCAGAGGTTAAGATTACAATTTTAAGATGGTATGCTAAAAAAATATGTTGCTTTTTTTGGTGCATCTAAAATCAAATTGATATAATAAGTAAATGCAATTTTTATAGTTCGTATTTTATTAGTTACTTTTGCATAAAATATTACATGCATAAAACAATTAAACAAACCAAATCACAAGAATCTTCCAATGCAATAGAGCGTTTATATATAACCATGCGTCATTTGTTTAATAGAGGTTTTTACAAGCCAATGGGTGTTTCTGGAGAAACGCTTAGAGAAGCCCTTTTACTATTACGACCTGAAATTTATGGCTCAATTGCAGATAAAAAAATGGAGTTAGAAGGTTTGTTATATGTAATAGATAGATTGCCACAAGGAATTGAAGAATGTCAATACATTAACCTAACTGCAGATGAAGGTTTTTCAAATTCGCATTTTGAACCAATAATACCATCCAAAAGAAGAAGAAATTGCTACAGAATTGATAGCCAACAAATGAATATAGAGGTTACTAGAGGACGTTCGGAAATATATGATATTTTAACGCATTTAACTTTTCTATTTATAGAATCACATAAAATAAAAGATAATGTACTAATTAATGCAACAACTGGTAAAACAGTTAGAGAATGGGATTATTTAGAACATGTCGTATTGCACAACGAAAAAATTACAAAAAAAGAAAGAGAAGTACTATTATCACAAGTAGCAGCAATATTAGGAAGAACATTTGAAGAAGTACAATTGGCAGATTTAGAATTTTCTAATCCAACAAATAAAAACCGATTTTTTAGTATTATTTATTGGATGGGTAAGTTAGCCTTAAAAGAAACTCTAGAAAATGAAAAACGCAATATTAAATTCACATCTACATTAAGAGAGCGTATAGGACACCACATTTATGGAGAAATATGGGCAGATACCATAAAACAAAGTTTAGATAAACAAAATCTATTAGGAAGAGAAATTCATATTATTAGTGCGAATATGCACAGCGTTATGAATAGCATCTATGCACCAATTTTTTTAGAAGAAGAAGCTAAAAAAAATAAAGGAATTGCATTATTTGAGTTGTTGAGCGAAAGCGAAAATAATATATTGCGAAAAGAAGTAAAACAAGCAGCTTCAAAAATGGGATTGAAATATATTAAAGATACCTCAGGAACAAATATTAATGTACAAGTTATAGATACAGCAAAAATTGATTTTAAAAAGTCAAATTATCAAATCGAAGATGCAAATAAAGAAAAGCCAGTATTAATAGTAATGGATTATGCATTTGGAGAGCAAGCTTATGAAACAATGGACGAACTGTTAAAGCCATACTATTGCAAAAAAGGCAACGAACACCATCTAAATGTAAAATCAGTTTCCATAATGGGTAAAGCAGGAATTTTACAAGGAGGTAAAGGAGATATCATGATACCAACAGCACATATTTTTGAAGGAACAGCAGATAATTATCCATTTAAAAACGAATTAACAAAAAAAGATTTAGAAGGATTTGATTTAGGAGTATACGATGGAACTATGGTAACAGTATTGGGAACATCACTACAAAATGCAACGATTTTAAAATTCTTTAAAAATTCAACATGGAATGCAATCGGATTGGAAATGGAGGGAGCACATTATCAAAAAGCAATCCAAGCAGCATCACAAATTAGAGGAAATATAGGCAAAGATGTAAAAGTGAGATATGCATATTATGCATCCGATAATCCATTAGAAACAGGAGGAACATTAGCTTCAGGAGGTTTAGGAACAACAGGAGTTAAACCAACTTATATCATAACACAAAAGATTTTAGAACAAATATTTAAAAACTAAAAATATGTCGGACAACATGCAATCCCCAAGTGAAGAAGTCGATTTAGGAAAATTATTTACCATAATAGGAAATGGAATTAAAAATATCTTTAAAGGAATACTAAACTTTTTTAAAGAGATACTTCATTACTTAACATTAGGATTAATATTTTTTAAGAAAAATGCTATAATATTAGCCATAGCAACTTTATTAGGAGGAATAGTAGGTTATGTTATCGATATGAATAAAGAAAAAATATATTCTTCTAAAATGATATTAGAAACAAATTTTGGTAGCGGACATCAGTTATATAGTCAGAACAACTACCTAAATACATTAATAGCAAAAGAAGACTTAAACACCTTATCAAAAATTTTTAATATTTCTAATGCCGAATCAAAATCACTTACAAGTTTTCAAGTAGTGCCTTACGAGTTAGATAAAAATATCTTAAAAGAATACGATTCGTATATACAAAATACCGATACCATTTATACAAAAGGTTTTACTATCGAAGATTTTGCAAAAAGAAAAAAAGAACCAGATTTTAGATTACAATTGGTTACAGCACAAGCAAAAACACAAGATGTTTTTAATAAATTAAGTAATGGAATTGTAAGTTTAATAGAAAACACGCATTATAGATCGTTATTAGAAGCACAAAAAGAAGATTTAGAAGTAAGAAAAACGGTATTAGAGAAAAATTTAAAAGTAATAGACTCTATACGAAAAAGATACGAACGAGTAGCTTTATTAAGAGCCGAAAAAAGTACTAGCGGCGGAACAAATATAAGCTTAGCAGAACAAAACGAAGGAAATAAAGACATAGATTTGTTTAAAGAATCTAAAGCCATATTGTCCATGTTAAGACAAGTGGAAAGAGAACGAGTTTCAAACGGATATATATCTTCAATAGTTTCCGATTTTAGTTTAGGAAAAACAAATAATAATATTCTAAGTAAGAAATGGTTTAGATATGCACTATTAGGTTTTGTCTTATCTATTTTTGGAATTATAGCAATAAAATTAAATACCTATTTAAATAATTATCAAAAATAAAATGTTAGATTTAAACGGAAAAGCAATACTTATTACTGGAGGAACAGGATCTTTTGGTAAAATGTTTACAAAAATTATTTTAAATAAATATCCAAAAGTAAAACGATTGGTTATATTATCTAGAGACGAACAAAAACATTTTCAAATGGGAATGGAATTTCCAGATAGTACATATCCAGCAATACGCTATTTTATAGGAGATGTAAGAGATAAAGAACGATTAATACGCGCTTTTGAAGGAATCGACATCGTAATACATGCAGCAGCAATGAAGCACGTACATTTGGCAGAATACAATCCAATGGAATGCATAAAAACAAATGTATTAGGTGCCGAAAATGTAATACAAGCATCGTTTGAAGCAGGAGTTAAAAATGTAGTAGCATTATCTACAGATAAAGCAGCAGCACCAATTAATTTATATGGCGCAACAAAATTAACATCCGATAAGTTGTTTATAGCAGCAAATAATATCAAAGGAAACCGAGATATAAAATTTTCTGTAGTACGCTATGGCAACGTAATGGGTTCTAATGGCTCGGTAATGCCATTTTTTTTAAAGAAAAGAAAAGAAGGAGTATTGCCAATTACAGACAAACGAATGACACGTTTTAATATCTCCTTAGAAGATGGCTGTGAAATGGTATTTGATGCCATAGACCAAGCTTGGGGAGGAGAAATATTTGTACCAAAAATACCATCGTATAATATTGTAGATGTAGCAACAGCAATATGCCCAAAATGTGAACAAAAAGAAGTAGGAATACGTCCAGGAGAAAAGTTACACGAAGAAATGATAACAGCATCCGATTCGTTTACAACCTACGATTTAGGAAAATACTACGCAATATTACCACAAACACCAACTTTTGACGTAAAGGAATATATAAAACATTTTAACGCAAAAATAGTAGCACAAGGATTTAACTACAATTCAGGAGAAAATGATGCATGGGAAACCGTAGAAAGTCTAAGAGAATTGATTAAAAAATACGTAGATCCAGATTTTAAAGTATAATGACAAAATATAAAATACCATACGGAAGACAAGCAATATTGCAAGACGATATGGATGCAGTACTAGAAACATTACAAGCAGATTTTTTAACGCAAGGACCAAAAGTAGCCGAGTTTGAAGAAAAATTTGCAACCTATATAGGCTCTAAATATGCAGTAGCAGTAAACAATGCTACTTCTGGATTACATATAGCAGTATTAGCGTTAGGATTACAAGAAGGAGAACGAGTAATAACCACACCAATAACCTTTGCAGCATCCGCAAATTGTATACGATATGCAGGAGGAGAAGTATGGTTTGCAGATATAGAAAAAGACACGTATCTATTATCCTTAGAAAGTACTAAAAAACTAATAGAAAGTAAACCAAAAGGATTTTTTAAAGGAATAATACCAGTAGATTTTGCAGGATTGCCAGTAAACTTAGAAGGCTTTTCAGCATTAGCAAAAGAACACGATTTATGGATTGTAGAAGACGCATGTCATGCTCCAGGAGGATATTTTATAGATTCCAAAAAAGAAAAGCAGAAATGTGGTAACGGAAATTATGCAGATATAGGTATATTTTCATTCCATCCAGTAAAACATATTGCTTGTGGCGAAGGCGGAATGGTAACTACAAACTCCAAAGAAGTATATAAAAAATTAAATTTATTGCGCTCCCACGGAATCACAAAAGAAGACATGAAAGAAAATCATGGAGGATGGTTTTACGAAATGCAAGATTTAGGATTTAATTATAGATTAACAGACATTCAATCGGCATTAGGAATAACACAGTTAGCAAAAAATAATAAAGGCCTAGAAAAAAGAAATGCAATTGCAGTAAAATACAAAGAAGCATTTAAAACAAAAATAAAATACCAAGATTTACCAAAAGACACCTATAATGCACACCATCTTTTTGTAATTGAAGTAACAAATAGAAAAGGTTTGTACGATTATCTAAGAGAAAATGGAATATATGCACAAATACATTACATACCAGTACATACCTTACCATATTATCAAGAAATAGGATATGGATCAGCAGATTTATCGAATGCAGAAAACTATTACAAGCAATGTATAAGTTTACCAATGTATCCAACATTAAGTAAAGAAGAGCAAGATTTTGTTATTGAAAAAGTATTGGCGTTTGTCTAGACTCTGCATCATACCAGCAAGAGGAGGTTCCAAGCGAATACCAAGAAAAAACATAAAATTTTTTTTAGGAAAACCAATTATTGCATATTCTATAGAAGCAGCATTGCAATCCAATTTGTTTGATGAAGTAATGGTATCCACAGATGATGATGAAATTGCTGAAATAGCAAAAAAATACGGAGCAAAAATACCCTTTTTAAGAAGTACTAAAAATGCAGATGATTTTGCAACAACCGTCGATGTGATAAACGAAGTATTACAATTATATAATAAACAAAAGGCTAAGGTCTTTAAAACCGCTTGTTGTATCTATCCAACAGCACCATTTGTATCTGAAATTAAATTAAAAGAAGCATTTGATTTATTACTAAAAAAGAATTTTGATTGTGTATTTCCAGTAATGGAATTTAGTTTTCCAATACAAAGAGCATTAAAGAAAGATGCGGATAATAAAATGACCTTATTTCAACCAAAACACTTAAACAGTCGTTCGCAAGATTTAGAAAAAGCATACCACGATTCAGGACAATTTTATTGGTTTAAAACCAAAGAAATAGTAAGAAAAGGAAAACTTTGGACAGACAATACTGGTGTTATCGTAATAAAAGAATCCGAAGGACAAGATATAGACACACTAGAAGATTGGAAATTAGCAGAAATAAAGTATAAATTACTACATGAAAAAGAAAATACTTTTTAGAGCAGATGGAAATTCAGAAATAGGATTAGGACATCTATATCGTCTTTTTGCATTAGTAGAAATGTATAAAGAAGACTATGAATTTACATTTATCACAAAAAATAATTCTACAATTAGTGTCATACCAAAAGAATATCCAATCGTCATATTACCACAAGAAATTAGTATTGAAAGAGAACCAGAATGGCTGGCAAAGAAATACAATGCTACAAAATATATCATTATTGCAGATGGCTATCAATTTATTTCAAGTTATCAAAAAGAAATAAAAAAACAAGGATTTCAATTGATGTATATAGACGATTTAACTACAGAATATATGCATGCAGATATTGTAGTAAATCACTCTCCAAGTGTAAAAAAAGAGGATTTTAATTCTAAAAAACAAACAGAATTTGCATTAGGAACAGAATATGCCATACTAAGACCAATGTTTATAGAAGCAACAAAACAGAAAAGGAATATTATAAAATTAGATACAGCATTTATCTGTTTTGGAGGATCAGATATGTATAATTTATCCATAATAGCAACAAAAGCATTGTTAGAAAAAAGGCAGTTTAAAAAAATATATATCGTTTTAGGAGCAGCATATAAACATATCGAAATTTTTAAATTGGCAAGTAAAAATAAAAATATAGAGATTATACAGAATGCTTCCGAAAAAAAAATGGTTTCAATAATGAAGCAAAGTAATTTTGCAATAGCACCAGCAAGTACTATATTATATGAATTGTGTTGTGTTAAAATGCCGATATTATCAGGATATTATGTCAAAAATCAAGAATTGATATACAAAGGATTTTTAGAAAATAAGACTATTTTTGAAGCTGGAGATTTTAGTACATACATAAAAGAAGATTTTAAAAATAAAATAAATCAAGTAATTAAAAAAGGAGAGTATAATACGTACACAAAAGCACAAGAAAAATTATTTAATCCAAAGATTAAAGATAATTTTTTAAATCTAATAAAAAACAAATGCTAACAGTAGGAATTCTTGCAAGTGGAAATTTAGGTTACGAAACCTTAGTCAAAATTTTAAAAAAATACAAAGTTCAATTTGTTTTAACCGATAGTAAATCGGAAACAATAATAAAACATTGTAAAGAAAAGAGCATTCCACTATATAAAGGAAACCCAAGAAAAGGAAAAGGCTATGGTTTTGTAAAAAAAATTGAAGTAGATGTAATTATTTCGATTAATTATCTATTCCTAATAGAAAAAGATATTATAAAACATCCAAAGCAGCTAATATTTAATATACATGGTTCCTTATTGCCAAAATATCGTGGACGAACACCACATGTTTGGGCAATAATAAACAACGAAAATAAAGCAGGAATTACAGCACATAAAATTGAAGAAGGTTGTGATACAGGTAATATAATAGAACAAATAGAAGTGCCAATAACAAAAGAAAATACAGGAGCAGATATACTAAAAAAGTATGCCGAATTGTATTATCCATTAATAGAAAAAGTATTAATAAAGCTACAAAATAAAACAATTAAATTTAGGCTTCAAAACGAAAAGGAAGCAACTTATTTTGGAAAAAGAACACCAAAAGATGGACAGATAAATTGGGATTGGAATAGTTTGAAAATAAAAAATTGGATTAGAGCGCAGGCAAGTCCATATCCAGGAGCATTTACATTTTATAAAAAAGAAAAAATAATTATTGATAAGGTTTCCATAATAAAATTGGAAAAATCCAGATATGAAAATGGAACAATAATAACACTAAAACCAAAAGTTAACGTTGTGACTAATGATGGAGTAATTCAGTTAGAAGCTATTAGAGATAATTTAAGTATCTTTGAAATCTTTAAAAAATTTAATTAATGCAGATAGCAAATAGAAAAATAGGTAAAGAACAACCGTGTTTTATTATAGCAGAACTATCTGCAAATCACAATGGAGATTTAGATATAGCGATAGAAACCATTAGAGCGGCAAAACGTACAGGAGCAGATGCAATAAAATTACAAACCTATACTGCAGATACCTTAACATTAGACTGTGATAAAGATTATTTTAAAATAGATGGAGGTACACTTTGGGATGGAAAAACACTACATGAATTGTATAAAGAAGCATATACACCTTGGGAATGGCATCAAAAATTATTTGACGTAGCCAAAGAAGAAGGGTTAATTTGTTTTTCATCGCCATTCGACAGAACAGCAGTAGATTTTTTAGAAAAATTAAATGTTCCAGCATATAAAATAGCATCTTTTGAAATACAAGACATACCATTAATTGCCTATGCAGCATCCAAAGGGAAACCAATAATCATGTCGACAGGAATTGCAGAAGAACAAGATGTTGTCTTAGCGGTTGAGACCTGTAGAAAAGCAGGGAACGATGACATTATACTGCTAAAATGTACATCCTCTTATCCAGCACCGTTAGCATTGGCAAATCTAAATACCATACCAGATTTAAAAGATAGGTTTGGTGTTGAGGTTGGGTTTTCGGACCATACGTATGGATATATCGCACCAGTAGTAGCAACCACATTAGGAGCAAAAGTAATAGAAAAACATTTTATTCTAAATAAAGAAATTGGAGGTCCAGATGCAGATTTTTCCTTAGATGAACAAGAATTTAAAGAAATGGTAAAAGCAGTAAGAGATGCCGAAAAATTACTAGGAAAAGTATCTTATAAAATTTCTGAAAAGGTAAAGAAAAATAGGAAATTTGCAAGATCCTTATTTGTCACAGAAGATGTAAAAGAAGGAGATGTGCTTACAGAAGAAAACATTAGATCAATACGACCAGGTTACGGATTACATCCAAAATATTATGTTGATATTTTAGGAAAAAAATTCACTAAAAATATAACAAAAGGAGAGCCTCTAAATAAAAATATGATTAAAAATTAAAATGAAATTACTCTTTATAGAAAATAGATATAAAACCTATTTTTATGAGCCAATAACCAAAGAATTAGAGAAAAAGGGGCATCAAATTTTTTGGATAGTACAGAATCATAATTTTAAGGTAAATATAGGTAAAAGTACCTTAATTCCATATCCAAAAAAGGATAATACGTCTGTAGATATGGTATTTTTTAAAGATATTATAAAGTCAGATAGGCAGATTAATTTTTTCAAAAAAAAAGATACTAGTTACATACCTTACTATTACGCACAAATTAAAAAATGTATAGAAGATATACAGCCAGATGTTGTGTTTGGAGAGTCTACAGCGTTTCATGAATTATTAACCATAAAAATTTGTAGAGAAAAAGAAATACCATACTTAAATCCAAGTACAAGTAGGTATCCAACAGGACGATTTTCTTTTTATAAATACGATACTTTAGAACCTTATGGTGGAAGTAATGAAAATTTACCAAAAGAAGAGGTTTTAGCAATTATAGATTCCATTACAAATAGAAAAGTAAAGCCAGATTATATGTTTGTGAAAAAGAAATCTACAAATCATAAAATTAAAGACAAGTTAAAGCTAATAAGATCTTATTATAGAGGCGAAAAATACAATACACCATCGCCAGTAATAAAATATAAAAAAGATAAAGAAGTACAGCAAAGTATTCCGAAATGGAATCAAATTTCTACCACAGAAATAGATACTACAAAATTTACAATATTGTATCCAATGCAAATGCAGCCAGAAGCAAATTTGGATGTTTGGGGAAGAAAATATAGAGATCAATTAGAAACACTAAAACAAATCTACCAACAATTACAAGAAGGAGAATTACTGTATGTAAAATTAAATCCAAAATGTAAATACGAATTATCAATAGATTTAATTGATTTTGTAAAAAATAATAAAAACGTAATTGCATTACATTTAGACACAAAAATGGAAGCTATTTTTAATAGCTTTGATATGGTAATTACCGTTACAGGTACTATTGCAATTGAATGCATATTAACAAATAAGCCAGTAGTTACTTTAATAAAAACATTAAATAATACCAATAAAAATTGTAAATTTATTTCAGATACAAAAGCGTTACTTCCAATACTACAAGAAGTAAAAAACAATACTTTTCCGAAAATTAACCTAGAAGAAAAAGTAAATTATATAAATCTACTAACAAAAACAAGCTTCTGTGGAATTATTAATGACCCTTTAAATGACGGGAATTGTGTAGGAATTGAAAATATAAATACGATTTTAGATGCATTTATTTCGGTAATTAATTAGTCATTTGAATATGTAAACGATTAAAGTTTGAATTTGGTTCAACTTCCAAACCACCATCAGCTCCTAGTTCAAACCATATTTTATCTCCTTTATGTAAAAATAACTTTGTGTTTAGATCCAAGTTTGTTCTAGATCTATCATTTCCCCAAGCATATTCATATTGAATTACATAACTAGTATTCAAATCGTATTTTTTCCATTTTAAATGAAGTCTTGCTTTTTCATTTATGCCAAGGTTTCTAATTGCCACAAAACAATTTACTGTATAAAATCCAGTATAAGGGCAAGTGTAAATACCAGTTGTTCTATCGTAATCTAATGTTTCATAACCATTTGACGGAAACAAATCATCTACAAAATCAAAATTATGAAAGTTGTTATTAAATTTTAAAGCTTGTAGTTGATTGTTTGGACTGTAATCACTTGCAGTTAAACTGCCAATATAATATGGAGCTGGTTTACCAAGACTTACAATATTTCTATTTTCATAAAATGATGTATCATTAGATTTGGTAAATACACCTCTATTATCTATTACATAATTCTGTTTAATATGTGCATTATTTTCATCGTAATTTTTAAAAAAAGTAATGTTTGCATGATACATTCCATTTACTTTATTATTTACAATAGAATTTTTATTAATATATATATTAGAAATATTTGTAGTTGTAACCCAATCAAAAATAGTTAAGTCAAGTATTCCTCCAGTATACGTTGAAGATGCGCCTACTCTAAAAAAATTATTTGAAAACTCAACATTCCTTATCGATTCATGGGTATTATCGAGATCAGGTGCAAATATAATACTGGTATTAGAGGGTTTAATGTCATGAGTATTTCTAATCTCATGAATAAATCTATTATTGGCAATTCTTGTATTTGACAAGTAAGAAATTGCAATATGTGCATCTTTATTATTGTCAAATTCACATCCTTCAATTACATTTCTTGAGTTAAACGTTACACTATTGCCACCAAAATAAATACCGTAGGCTTTATTTGGGTTTTCACCTCCACTCTCCTTGTTCCAACCGTTAGCCCAAATAGAAGAGTTAATTATTCTAAAAGCACTACTTTGGATATATAACCCTCCTTTTTTACAAATCCCAATTTTACAATGTTCAAAAATTATACTTGGAGAACCTTGCCCTTTTAAGTCAGAAACAGTTATACCTTCTATCTTATTGTTATTAAAACCATAGCCTTCACATCTATTTATTAGAACGCCTTTAAATTTCACTCTATCTGATACCGTGAAATCAGGATTACCATCTACTACGCTATTTGTTATTTGTCTAACTCCATCTCCTTTAAAATTGACAAATGTACAGTTCTCTATTGTTGCAGCCCACCAACCGATATATTTTAAACCATGATTTGTAATATCTCCTCTATTACCTCCATCAAAATAAATACCTTTTAACCCTCCTCCTTTAATATAACTACTGCTTCTGGTAACTCCAATTATTTCTATCATGGAGCCAGTATGAGTACTAGTACTTGTTATTTTTGTTGTATTATCTCCTTCCCCTACAAGGAATAATCCAGAAGTTCTGTAGTTTACAAAACTTGTCCCATTTTCTAAATTTTTAATTATCAATGTTTTACTTGTTATATATTCTCCACTAGGTATTTTTAAAGTATAAATTTTATTTCTTTGGCAATAATCAATAGCATTTTGTATATTAAGATAATCATCTACAGTGTTATTAGACTCCCCATTAGCACCAAATTGCTTAATATTAATATCAGTATATGGAACTAGAGAAGCAATTAAATCGTTATTTATTCTAATAATATCTCCTCCATTATCTTTTTTTTTTTTGTCTAATTCTACAATGTAATATGCACCACCACCATCTTTTGGAGTATTATAACCTTGTGTTATTATAGCATCTTTTTCTGCCAAGCTAATATTACCTCTTATTTCATTAATATTTTGTAAATTATATACAAAATCAGAATTAGAGGCATTATTATTATTTAATAAAACATAGTTTGCTTTAGAGAGAAATAATGTATCCTTAATTAATTTTAAATTTTGAATTTCGTTTATACTATCTAAATCTCCCTTATTGTATATAACTTTATCTTTGTATTCAAGAAATTTTCCAGTTTTAATATTAGTTTCGTTTGCAAATAATGCATAAGGAACAGATTTGAGTTTAGATTTTCCCAATTCTTTAAACAAAGTGCCACCATTTTTATCTAGCTCAACTTTTAATAAAAAACCACTTTCCCCCCATGTTATGGTTTTAAATTTTCCTGAAGTGGGGTTACCATTACCAATTTCAATATTTATTAAACCCATACTATTGGTTGTAACAAAATGCTCTTCTTCATAAACTAACGTTTCAGATTCATTATCTTCCATTATTGAAAACCGTAAACTAACATTTTTGTTAATTAAAGGAATTCCTTCGGTATTTCTTAGCACACCTTGGTAATTAAATAAATTAGGTGTTTGTGAAAAGATTTGAGTCGTACAGAAAAAAAGTAAAAGTATTAGTGTTTTTTGCATGATTTTATATTTTAATTATTTTAAAAACTTTAAGAAAATTATCATTAATGGTAACTACTATTTGATAAATGCCATTTGCAAAGTCTTGAAGAAATATTGTTTTAGAAATATTGTTATTAAATAAATAGTTTTCTTTTAAAAGCATTCCTTTAAGATCAAATAATTGAATTTTAATATTGGATTTTTGGTTTAAATCCAATTTAATTAAAATTTTGTCATTTGTTGGGTTAGGGGAAACATTTATTTTGTTAATAATTAAATTATCTGTAAAAAGACCTTTTAAAAATGTTTGATGAAAACCTTGTGTTATAGTTGTAGATGAGTTCTTTAAAGTTGTATATGTAAATTCGCCAATTGTCCATTCAAAAAGGATTTCATTATCAGAATAAGAACCTCCACTAGTTGCAATAATGTGTTTTGTTATGGATTGAGAGAAACTGACAAAATTTAGAATAAAAAAAAATAGAATTGTAAAAAAAAGACGTGTCATAGAAATATCTATTTTAAATTAATTCAAATATATGTTTTTTAAAAAAAATATATCCATTAATAACTTAAAAGTTAAGAAATCAAAATTTGTTGTTGAAGAACTATTAAAAAGCCAATTTCAAATTGATGTTGTTAAAAAAAGTATTAATTTTGACTTCTTAATGCTAACACTAGTTATGTTCAAAAAAACAGCTACTTTCAATAATTTTATAGTTAATATAAATATTTTCGATACCGTTTTTAAAGAACAAAATAATGAATACTTTTTTGGTTTTCCGATTTCAAATAATTTTGATTTAGAATATAATAATTATAAAGGATCGTGGATTAAAATTAAAATTACTTCTAAGAACGTTGAGGTTGTTACAGATATTATAGGAGCTTATAGACTATATTATACGAAATTAAAAGACATTATTTATATTTCAGATAATTACCAATTTTTATTAGAAAAAATAAAAAAAATAGAATTAAATGAAATGGAATATGAATACTGGAAAAAACACGATTACACTACTGGAGGAAACACACTATTTAAGAAAATTAAAAAGTTTAAACCAGCAACAGTAAACAAAATAAGTAGTTTAGAGATTGAAGAAAACCTTTATTTTAAAGATTTAAAGAGTAATCCTAATGAACTAATGCATACTAAAAAAGTATTTAACGATTTAAACGATACTTTTAGTAACATCAAAAAAAATAACAAAAAGATTGTTTTGATGTTTTCTGGCGGAAAAGATTCTTGCTTATTAGCACTTTTTTTAATACAACATAAAATTAATTTTGTGGCCGTTTTTTTAAAAATTGAACCAACATTTAAACATGCAAATTTAGATTTTCAAAAAGTCACTAAAGTAGCCGAAGCGTTAAATATAAAACTAAAAATAATTAAAATTAATCTTCATAGCTTTTCAGAAAAAGAGCAATTAGAAATCAGCTTAAATCAATTAATGGATAAACATTTTACACCGCTACATTATATTGGTGTAAAAAAAATAAAAGAAAACTATGGTAAGGAAATACTAATTGTAAATGGATCGACATCGGACAGTATTTTTACATTTGGTCCTTCAGAAAGTAGTATAATTAGCTATTTAAGAAGAAATATGATGTTTAAACCAAAATCAATTTTATCGAAAATTGGCATAATTTTATTAAATTTTAAAACAAAAAAACACTTTAAAATAGGTAAAAACAAAAAAGAGCAACTTCTTGCTTTAATGGATGAATATAGATATTGTAGAGTTTTGGATACTAAAAAAACAGATAAATATTACAATTACTTAAGTAGTAAATTGTTTTTTGCAGAAAAAAAATTAACCAATTATTTAAGTTTAGAGATGTATGCTAAAACCTTCACTTTTTTACAAGGTTCAACCCAACAAATTGTAAATAATAGTTGTAAATATTATCAAATAAAATCTATAATGCCTTTCGCTTCGCCTAATATTATTTATGCCACAATGCAACATAGAGTCATTAATTTAGAAATTAAAAAACCAAAATATTGTGTTGAAAATATACTTCTATCTAATTTTAAATTTAATTATAATGACATTAAAATAAATTATATAAAACAAGATTTTGAACATAATTTGGATGAATTAAGAAATAATGTAACTATTAATTTTGAAAATTCATTAAAAAAAATATTTTTAACACATAATATTTAAGTTAAATACTATTAAAAATAGTAACTTTGAAATTATAATCTATAATTATATATGATATCAAAAATAAAAGAAAAATCAATGCGTCTGGTTTGTAGATTTAATTTTACTAGAAAAATTGGTATATCGTTAGTAAAAAAAAATCCAGAACTAGTAAAAATGGATGAAATTGATATGGCTGTTGATGTTGCTAGTTTTGTAAATCATATAAAAGATATAGGATTTTCACAAACATTTCAATTGCCTGAAAGAGCAAAAGAAAGTCTTATTAATTATGCGAAAAAAGCAAGTTATAAAGGACAATATTCTAATAAAATATTTAATATTGATTATGAAAATCCCAAAAAACCACATACAGATTTATGGTATTTAGATAAAGATATTTATGTTAATTGCGATACAGCAAAACAATTAGCTCACAATACAGAATTAGTAGAAATAGCAAAAAAATATTTAGGAAAAGAACCGAAAATAAAAAGCACACATTCTTGGTGGTCTTTTCCTCAAGATAAAGAAAGTTATGTACATAATTATGGATATCATTACGATATAGATTCGTACAAATTTGTTAAATTTTTTATATACCTTACCGATGTTGATTTAGATTGTGGACCACATGTGATAATTTCTAATACACATAAAAAGAAATCTATATATGAAAAAATAAATAGAAAATTATCCGAAGAACAAGTAGGAAAAATGTTTAAGAAAGATCAAATTAATGTGATGACAGGAAAAGCTGGAGAAGGTTTTTTTGAAGATACTTTTGCATATCATAAAGGTACGGCACCTAAAAAACCAAGACTTATTTTTCAGGTAGAATATTCGATATAAATATGAGTGTATTTAAACCGTTTAAATTAGTATTAATTTCCTTTTTAATTTGGTTGTTTTTTTACGTGCAAATATCAGTTGAATATATATACAATGGTAGTGCATTATTTCCGATAACAGTATTATTTTTTTACATATTATTTTTTTATTTAGGATTAAAAACAATTCATATAAAAAAATATATAAACAAAATAAAACCTTCAAAATCTAAGATAAAGCAATTACTAACGATATTATTTATTATTGGATTTATTGGAGTTTTATTAAAATTTTATATTGGCTTTTTCAAAACAGGTATTTTTACAGCACAGAATATCTTTGAAAAAAGATTAGAAAATATGGGAAAAGAATTGTCAGGAGGAGCAATAGGTATTGTTGCCTCAGTAATGTACCCTTTTTCTTTTATAGCAATTTCAATAGCAATTTATAATTTTAAGATACTAAATAAGTTTTTTTTAATTTTAATTATTTTAGTTGGAATGTACCCATTTATAGAAGGTTATTTTATGGGAGGAAGATCTACATTTGCCTTATTGGGAACAACTATGGTATTTGTCATGTATGCTTCTTTTTTTAAGAATTTTAATATTATTTTTTTAAAAATAAAACTATATGGATATAGACTGGTGCAAATTCCAAAATTTTTATTTAAAAAAAAGATATTAATTCCAGCATTGCTTGTAGTAGTATTATTTATAGGATATTCGGTTAAAGTTGTTGGTGATAGAATGGATAGGTTTAGATTTGGTAATCATGCCATTAGAATAATGGAAATGAAAAATAATAAATGGGTAAAATTTGATGAAGCGTTTAAAGCTGAATTTTATAATGCAACTAAAGAAGAGCAAGGCAAATTAATAGGTATTTTTAGCTTAAAACATTATTTCGCTCATGGTGTTATAGAATATATACGTCTGGTTAATCATTTAGATAAAAAAACAGGATATTATTATGGAGAATATGAATTTAATGTTTTTGTTAAATTTTTTAAAGCAGTAGGAGTTCCATTAAGAAGTTTTACAGAATTAAATGAAATATTATCTAGAAAATCTGTTTATAGTACTTTTTGGGGACCTTTTTATATTGATTTTGGTTTATTTGGAGTAATTATTATGTTTTTTATGGGAAGATTTGTGAAAAAAGTATATTGTTATGCAAAATTAGGATTTACACAATATGTAATTTTTTACGGCTATTTATGTACTATAATTATTACCTCATTTTTTATAAATTTTTTATTAGGATCTTCTTCTTATTTTTTGTTTGCTTTTATAATTACATTATTACTGTTTAGAATAGTTCCAAATAATTTAAAAATAGTTTAAATGAAAAAAACAATACGAATATTAGCTAATTTTTATCCAATCAAACTATTCTCTTTGTTTATCATTAAATTCAAATGGATACATTCTAGAGTATGGAGTCATTTTAGATTTAAAGCATTAGTCCCAAATTCAGGAGAATCGGTTTGCCACTATAGTGTAGAAATTAAATATGGAAAAAATATTAGCATTGGTAATAATGTAGCTATAGGTCCAAATTGTAGTTTGGGAGCAAAATCGAAAATAATAATTGGAGATAATGTTACGTTATCTAGAGGAGTAATTGTAGAAACAGCAGCATTAGATTTATCTAAAAAGCCACCATATAAGCATTATTCAAAACCAATTATTATTAAAGATGGCGTTTGGATAGCATCAAATGCGTTAATTTTAGCAGGAATTACCATCCATAAAAATGCATTAATTGGAGCTGGAGCAGTAATAACAAAAGATGTACCTGAAAATGCAATTGTTGTAGGTGCAAGAAATAGAAATTTAAATAATGGAGAATAGTTTTAAATTATCAAAAAATATCATGTAAATAGTTAAAGATATTAATTAATTTTGTAAACCCAAGACTTCGAAATATTTATAAATGAGAAAAGTTAGATTACTATTTATAGGATTATGCACACTACTACTACCAAGTTTTTTATTGGTTTTTGTGTTAAGGCTATTTGGAGGAAAGGTTGGTAAAAATGTTAAGATAGGTTTTTCGTTTATTTATGCAAATAAAATTAATTTAGGAGATAATTCCAAAATTGGACATTTTAATTTAATAAAAAATGAGGAGGTTATTTTAGAAATAAAATCAAGAATAGGTTATTTAAATATTTTAAAAGGACCATTTAAATTGGTTTTAAAAGAAAGAGCAATAATAGGAAATAAGAACTATATAATAAGAGGAGCAAAAGGAGTCACGTATGGAGAATCCATATTACAATTAGGAGAATTAGCTTGTATAACCACGAGTCATCATGTCGATGTAACAAGAAGTATTACCTTTGGAGATTTTACGACATTAGCAGGAATAAATTCACAATTGTGGACACATGGTTACTATCATGCAGAAAAAGGAGAAGATAGAATACGTATAGATGGTGAAATTACAATAGGTAATAATGTATATATAGGATCTGGTTGTATTTTTAATCCAAATGTTACCATTGCAGATGCAATACATGTAGGAAGTGGTAGTGTTATATCTAAAAAATTAGAAAAAAAAGGTATGTATGTAAGTAGCGGTTTGCGATTTATAGAAAATGATATCGAAAAAATAAAATCAAAATTAAGTAAAGTAGAACTGAATTTAGCCGATAAGGTATATGAAAAAAAATAAAAAAATAAAAACGATTTTTAAAATGAAAACATTAATTCCAGCAATAATAATTTTTTTACTACTATTTTCATGTGACAAGAAGAAAGAAACCATAGATAATAGTAAACAAACAATAGATATAGAATCCGAATATGTAAAAGATACTTTATATAAAAAAGGAGATGCGAGACGTTATGGTGTATATCCAAATAAACCAGTAAATGGAAAGTACTTAAATGCTATTATTGCTCTAGCAGATAAAGGAGAACAAATAACATTTCCAAAAGGACATTACAATATACGTTTCTATCTTAAAGGAGTTACAGATGCTAAATTTATTTTTGAAGATGCAATCTTTGGCGCATTATATGTTATAGAAAAAGACTCTATAACATCTAATAAAATAGAATTAAAAGGAAAAATAACCGTTTTAGATAAATTATTTATTCGAAAATCATCCAATATTAATTTTGAAGAAGTATTGGTTAAGACAGATACGTCGAAAAGTATTAAACATAAAAAAAATAGAGGAGTAAGTATATATATTGGAGCAAAAAACATACATTTTAATTATCTAGAAATTAAGAATACAGGAGGAGGCAATAATCCGTATTTTAAAGAAGTAGCAGCAGCATTGCAAGTACATGGTTGGAATAATAATCCAGAAAATGTAACCATTGATGAATTAAAAATATCAGATGTAGCAAGATCTGCTGTTTATCTAACAGGTAATAATCATAATATTAAAAAAGCAACAATTACTAATTATGGGTTCGGAAGTAATAAAGGGCTTGCTGGATTAGGAGATGCAGATAAAAAGGATGTAAATAAATTTACAGGATTTTGGATAAATAAATGTAATTTTAGTAATATAGATAGTTTGGTAATTAACACACAACCAAATAAAGGAAAATACAGTTTACATTTAGGTTTAGGAATCTCAGCAAATCCAACATTTATTTCAAATATTCACTTTAACTCAAATGCTAAAAAATTACCAATAAAAACAGATAAGTTTACTAATGTATTGGTAGAGAATGAGTATTAGTTTACCAAAAAATAGAGAAACGTATTTTTTAATATTACTAGGCATCACGTTTATTAGTTTTATATTATCTTATGCTATAAGTAATATTGCAATTTTTTTATTCATTTTATATTTTTTTATAGATAATAAAAAAAGTATAAAAGAGAAATTGCACCAAATAAAAAATAATAAAATAGTATTATTGTATGTGCTCTTTTTTGTTGCGCAACTAATAGGAGTGTTTTACTCACAGAATATAGATATAGCAAAACGGAAAGTATTAATTATGTTGCCTATATTTTTTTTACCAGCAATAATTAGTGTAGAAAAATTAAGTAAAAACAATTGGAATAAATTACTAAATTTTTTAAAATATGCAATTCTTTCAATATTTGTTTATTATTTATTTATTCATCTAGTAATAGAAAAAAGAACATTAAATACTTTTGTGCACTTTACATTAAACGAAAGATTACACATAAGTCAATTTTATTTGGTATTTATTTTATTAATACCAATACTTGAATCATTAAGACAAATAAATAGTAGAAATAATCTATTAATTAATATAATATTGTTGCTGGTTTCGATAATGATGTTGGTATTATTAGGGAATAAAACTGCTCTCTTATTTTTAATACTAATCACAATAGGTTTGTTGATTAAAAAAGGAATTAAAGAACGAAAAAAAGTCATTTTAATAGTAGGACTAAGTCTAATTATAGGAAGTATAGCATACCAATTACCAATAGTGAAAAATAGAATATCAGTACTATTAAAAACTACAAGTTTTGATATGAAAAAGATAATTACCAAAAACAGATTTACAATAACAAAGAATACTTTAGAGCATAGAATATTAATAGATTACCTATCTTTAAAAGAAATAAAAAAAGCATTGCCATTTGGAGTTGGAACAGGAGATTTTCAAGAAAAACTAGACAAACAATACAAGTTGGTAAAGTTTAGATTTGGAATGCAAGGAGATGTAAATAATCACAATCAATACTTAGAAGAATTTTTAAAAACAGGAATTTTAGGAGGTTTTTTGTTTCTAATATTAGTATTTATGTTACTAAAACAAGGATTTCATATAAGAGGATTTGGATTGGTATTTGCGCTCTTTTTTGCCATCGCATCTATGGTAGAATCCTATCTTAATAGACAGCATGGAGTGGTTGTTTTTTCATTTATGATTCCTTTTTTCTTAAAAAAAAGACACTAGTATGTATATAAAAATATTCCAATTTATAAAGAAAATATTCCCTTTTTTATTGATTTTTGGAATCGCTAAAATAATAGTGTATGTTGTACCATTATGGCTAGCAGATATCTTAACAAAACAAGATTATGGGATTATCGAATATGCATTAGCAGGTTTAGGCATGTTAGTATCCGCAGGTTTTGGTTTAGGAATGTCAGGAGCATATCCTTATTTTGTATTAAGAAAAAAAGATGTAGAAAGTGAAAAGGCATTTCACATACATCCAATATGGTTACTCTTTATTTTTGTAATAAATCAGTTCTTATATTATGGATTATCACTTTATAATCTAAAAATATATTTGGCATTAAATTTTGCTTATCTGGTAGCAAATCAACAATTTTATTCTACAAAATTAAAATCAAAAGAATCTATCTTAAAAGCAGTATTAGTAGATTCTGGAATATACTTTATGCTTTTATTCTATATAATAGGAGTTATATTACAAATTATACCAGCAATATTAGAGTCTATTAGTACCATTATGTTTGGATACGCATTTGTATATATTTTTTATGGATTGTATCGTTTCTATAAAATAGATAAAGAGAATATTCTTAAGAAATACAAAGAGATATTACAATTTAGTTCACATATATTACTAGGATCCATATTAATTTTTGCAATTACAGTAGGAGGAAGAATTGTTGTAGAACGTTATTTTGATGATGCAACAATTGGTATTTATGGATTTTATTATCGATTAGCAGCAGTTGTTGTAGTAATACACCAAGTTGTAAATATCATGTTTTTTAAAAAAATTTATACCTATAATCCCAAAATATTAGACAAGTACTTTTCATTATTTTTTATTGGAATTTATGTTATATCTATAAGTGTCTATTGGATACTACCATTCGTATTGCCACAATTTTCTAATTATTACAGAGAAACATATCAAGAAAATAAAATATTATTTTTTATTCTATCAGCACAAATGCTACTATGGATTGCATCTGCATTAAATTCGAGTATTGTAGATAGAGAAGGGTTAGCTAAGAAAACAAATCCATTTTTATTGCTTTTAATAGGAGTAGGATTATTAGTGATATATATGCTTAAAAATCAATTAACATTATCACTATTAGCATTTGTACATTATAGTGTTTTTTATATCACAGTACTCGTTCAATATTATAATTTGTATAAAAAGGAAATACGATTTAAAAAATCTATTATTGTTATTACTATTACTTATTTAATATCTACATTAATTCTTTTTTTCTTGCAATAAAATTTCTTTTAAGCGAATTAATTCCTGTTTTAAAATAGTTTCATGTTTTGAAGGATTTTTTTTAATTAAAACTAAAGTTCGTTCAAAATTAGTTTCTAAAAAATCAGTAAAATACAATAAGGTTGAGTCCTGTTTAATAGTTTGTTCAATTTTATAAACATATTCCTTTTTAAGTTTAGGTAAAAAATTATTTGATTTTAAATCTAATTTTGGATTTTGGACTGTAAATAATTGTATCATAATAAATGAAACTAATAAAAGAAGAGGAGTGCCAACTAATAAAAAATTAAGTTTGTTCTTATTATTAAAAAAAATCATTTACTTTTAAAGTTTTGAGAGGTCAAATATATAATTTTTTAAAATAATTACGGTAATAATAAAAAATAGAACGCATAAAGATACTGTATTTCAACCTTTTTTTCTAAGTATTTTAGGAGGAATAGTAGTATGGTTTATCGTTTTTTTGTTTACACCAGCTTATGTGGTAAACAAAATGAAAACAGAAACGCTAGTATTTATAGTGTTAAGCTACCTATTTATTATACTTGGTTATATACTCACACCATCCATAAATAAAAACAAACCAATAAAATTACAAATAAAATGTGTTGTTTATATTATCGTATTTGTATTACTATGTTATAGTATACGATTTATCGATCTTTTTTATTATCGAGGATTGCGATTTTCAAATACCATTCATCAAAATAGAATGTTAGCAATAAAAGGCTCGCATGGTGTATTTTTAATTTTAGCAAGTATATTTAAAACCTTGTTTTTTGTACCATTATTGTTACTGCTATTTCAAAAAATAACCAATAAAAGACTAATAATAATAGCAGCATTATTATTTATTTTACCGCTAGTAGAGGCAGTTTTAAGAGGATCAAGAAGTCCATTTTTACAAACGTTTGTATTCTTTATAATAATAGTACTAATAACAAATAGCATAAAATTCACAAAAAGAAACATCTTATTTTTTATTACAGCAATCGGAATGTTATTTTTTATTTCCACTAAAATATTAATGAAAAGAGAAGGTCCAAAAAATGAAAATCCATATAAATATTTAATAGAAAAGGCGATTTATAATGATTTTTTAAAGCCAAAAGAAAAGATTGTTAGGTTTATGAATAATAAAGAAGTACCAAATTCACAAAAAAAAATGGCATTATCGGCTTTACAGATAGGACAATATTATACACATGGCGTTTTTGAGTTTGATTATGTAGTTAAATATTACAAACAAAATAAGTACAAAAGACAATTAGGAAAATATACATTTTATGTACTACCAAAATTCACGAATAAATATAAAATATCCAATGTAGATTTAGAAAAAATATCAAAATCAGCACCAAGAGGATATACGTTTATTAGTTTTTTTGGAGGAATGTATATTGATTTTGGATGGTTTTCGTTACTAGTAATGATTGCATTAGGAGCAATTCAAAAGATAGTATATAATAAAGTAAAACAAAAACAGTATTATTTTGCACCAATATTGATATTTTTACTTTTTACTAATTTTTTTATGTTAACATTCAATTTTTTTAAAGGAACAGGGACATATACTCTAATAAGTTGTATTATCTTTGCAGTACTATTAAGTAATCTCAAATATTTAAAAGGCAATTTATGAAAAAGGCATTGGTACACGATTGGTATTACGTAAATGGTGGAGCAGAAAAAGTAATACATTCATTTGTAAATATTTGGAATGACTTAGAGCATTATGCATTAGTAGATTTTTTAAAAGAAGAAGATAGAGAATTTATACTAAAAGGAGCAAAAGTAAAAACAAGTTTCATACAAAAACTACCAACAGCAAAATCAAATCATCGCAAATTTTTACAACTATTTCCTTATGCAATAGAGCAATTCGATTTACAAGATTATGAAGTAGTAATATCGTCATCAGCATCCATAGCAAAAGGAGTATTAACCAATGCAAATCAGTTACATATCTGTTATTGTCATTCGCCAATGCGATATGCATGGGATTTATACCATCCATATTTAGAAGCAGCAAATTTAAAAAAGGGATTAAAAGCAAAGTATGCAAAAAAAGTATTGCATAAAATTAGAATATGGGACGTAATATCTTCCAATAGAGTAGATTATTTTGTGGCAAACTCAAACTATATAGCCAGACGAATAAAAAAATTATACCGAAGAGAAGCAACAGTAATTTATCCACCAGTAGATGTAAAAAGTTTTACATTACAAGAAAAAAAAGAAGACTATTATTTAACAGCATCTAGAATGGTTTCTTATAAAAAGTTAGATTTAATAGTAAGTGCATTTGCAAAAATGCCAAACAAAAAATTAATAGTGGTTGGCGATGGACCAGATTACAATAAAATAAAAAAAATAGCAACGAAAAATGTAGAAATGAAAGGATTTGTACCAAAGTCAGACTTAATAAAATACATGCAAAACACCAAAGCATTTGTCTTTGCAGCCGAAGAAGATTTCGGAATTATTTCGGTAGAAGCACAAGCATGTGGGACGCCAGTGATAGCTTATGGAAAAGGAGGAAGTTTAGAAACAATACTAGAAAATAAAACAGGAGTGTTTTTTAAAGAACAAACAGAAGAATCTATAATAGAAGCGGTAACAAAATTTGAAAAAATTGTATTTAATAGTAATGCAATTAGAAAAAACGCAGAAAAATTTAGTAAAGAACGTTTTGAAAAGGAGTTTGAAGAGTTTGTACAAAAAAAAGTAAATAAATTTAAGAATTGAATAGAAGATTCTCCATATTAATAATTCCAATATCTATAATAATGCATTTATTTATTATAAATATAGGACTATATTATTTCAATAAAGGAGAATCAATATATCTATCACAATATGTATATACAAGTGTATTTTGGCTGTTGATAGGATATTTTACAAAAATTTATAGCTTTAATAGATATACCAAAGTTCCAAAAATAATTTCGCAATTATTTTTCCAATTTTCTGTATTTTCACTTTCCTATTTTGCCTACTATGCATTTTTTGATCAAGATTTAAAAGCAAGACAACAAATAGCATTTTTAATATCTATTTATACAGCAATTACTATTTTTAGAACATTGTATTTTTATGGATTGCGAAGATATAGATTAGAAGGATATAATTTTAGAAATGTAATCGTAGTAGGATCAAATAAAGATGTAAGACCGCTAGTAGAGTTTTTTAAGAAACGCCAAGATTTTGGATTTCATTATAAAGGATATTTTGATAACAAAGAAGTAATCAAACCAAATTATTTAGGAAAAATAGAAGATAGTTTTGCGTATATAAAAGAAAATAATGTAGACGAAATATACTGTTCCATATCTTCATTATCTCAAAAAGAAATTATTAAATTTATGGATTTTGCCGATGATAACGTAAAAGTATTAAAGCTGATACCAGATTCGTCAGAATTATTTTCAAAAATGAGATTAGATTATTATGGATATGTACCAGTATTATCGGTGCGTAAGTTAGCGTTTGATAATACCTTAATAAAAACAGGAAAGCGAATATTTGATATTATATTCTCTTTGTTCGTAATTCTTTTTTTATTATCGTGGTTAGTACCACTTTTGTATTTTTTAATAAAAAAAGAATCAAAAGGACCCGTTTTTTTCAAACAAATACGAGAAGGAGTAAAAGGAAAACCATTTGTGTGTTATAAGTTTAGATCGATGGGAGTAAATAAATTAGCACACGAAATACAAGCAACAAAAGGAGATCTTAGAGTAACAAAAATAGGCGCGTTTTTAAGAAAATCAAGTGTAGACGAATTACCACAATTTATAAACGTACTTAAAGGAGATATGAGTGTGGTAGGACCAAGACCACACATGTTAAGTCAATCCGAAATATTTAAAAGAATTGTAAAAAAATATATGGTACGACATTTTGTAAAACCAGGAATTACAGGATTAGCACAAGTGAAAGGATATAGAGGAGAAATAGAAAAAGATAGCGATATTAAAAATAGAGTAAAATACGATATATTTTATATTGAAAATTGGTCGTTTTTTCTAGATATGAAAATAATATTAAAAACAATTACAAACGCATTTAAAGGTGAAGAAAAAGCATATTAATATACTGCTATTAGGTTCGGGAGGAAGAGAACATGCAATAGCATATAAATTAAAACAGAGTGAGCAATTACAACAACTTTTTATAGCGCCAGGAAATGCAGGAACATCTGAGATAGGAACAAACCTGCCAATAACGGTAACCGATTTTAAAGCCATAAAAAAAACGGTATTAGAAAACCAAATAGAAATGGTAATTGTAGGGCCAGAAAACCCATTGGTAAACGGAATACACGATTTTTTCTTAAACGATATACAATTAAAACACATTGCAGTAATAGGACCACAAAAACAAGCAGCAACACTAGAAGGATCTAAAGAATTTGCAAAAGAGTTTATGTATCGACATCATATACCAACAGCAAAATACAAAAGTTTCACAAAAGAAAATGTACAAGAAGGTTGCGATTTTTTAGAAAATCTAAAGCCACCTTATGTGCTTAAGGCAGATGGACTTGCAGCAGGAAAAGGCGTGCTAATAATAAACAATTTACAAGAAGCAAAAAACGAACTAAATGAAATGCTCACAAATAATAAATTTGGAGTAGCAAGTAACAAAGTAATAATCGAAGAATTTTTAGACGGAACAGAACTCAGTTGTTTTGTATTAACAGATGGTAAAAATTATAAAATTCTACCTTATGCAAAAGATTACAAGCGAATAGGAGAAGGAGATAAAGGATTAAATACAGGAGGAATGGGAGCAATATCTCCAGTGCCATTTACAGATAAAAAATTTCTTAAAAAAGTAGAAGAACGTATAATAAAACCAACGATAAAAGGATTTCAAAAAGATAATATACCATATAAAGGATTCGTATTTATTGGATTAATAAAAGTAAATAAAGAGCCATTGGTAATAGAGTATAATGTGCGTATGGGCGATCCAGAAACAGAAGTAGTCATACCAAGAATACAATCCGATTTAGTAGCACTTTTTAAAGCTGTGGCTGAAGAAAAATTAGATCAATTCGACTTAGAAATTGATAAAAGAACAACAACAACAGTAATGCTAGTGTCAGGAGGATATCCAGAAATGTACGAAAAAGAAAAAGAAATTACAGGAATAAATGACGTGACAGATTCTATTGTATTTCATGCAGGAACAAAAAAAGTACAAGACAAAATAGTAACAAATGGCGGTCGAGTACTAGCCATAACTTCGTATGGAAAAGATTTTACAGAAGCATTAGAAAAATCATACCAAAATATAGCCAAAATTAAATTTGATAAAATGAATTATCGTAAAGATATAGGATTCGATTTAAAAGCCTAATTTTGGAATAAACAAAGTCAAATAGTTAGAAGACGTAATGACTCCCAAAAATAAAATTTTAGTAGCGCCACTAAATTGGGGAATTGGACATGCAACAAGATGTATACCAATAATACAAGCGCTGCTAAAAGAAGAGTATCAACCAATAATAGCAAGCGATGGCGATGCGCTTATACTATTACAGCAAGAATTTCCAAAACTAAAAACATACCAATTACCAGCATATAATATACAATATGCAAAAAAAGGAAATTACTTAAAAATAAAATTAGCAATACAAACACCAAAAATACTAGCAGCAATAAAAAAAGAGCAAAAACAACTCCAAGAAATTGTAAAAAAAGAACATCTTAAAGGAATAATATCCGACAATCGGTTTGGAATATATAGTACACAAGTGCCATCTATTTATATAACACACCAAGTACAAGTAACATCTGGAGTAACAACAAGAATAACAACAAAATTACATCAAAAAATAATGAAAAATTTTGATGAAATTTGGATACCAGATTATGCGAAGAAACCAAGATTAGCAGGAAAATTATCGGAGAATAACAAACTAAAATTAAAAGCAAGATATATAGGTATATTAAGTAGATTTAAAAACGAAAAAAAAGAAGAAATAAAAAAATACAGTGTTTTAGTATTATTATCAGGAGCAGAACCACAACGAAGTATTTTAGAAAAAATAATAATAAAAGAGTTTACAAACTATTCCGAAAAAGTACTTTTTGTAAGAGGAATAGTATCCGAAAAACAAACCATAGCCAATACAAAAAATACCACTTATATAAATTTTTTAACACAAAAAGAATTAGAAAAAGCAATAAAACAAAGCGATTTTGTAGTTTCACGTTCTGGATATTCAACAGTAATGGATTTAGCAGTATTACAGAAAAAAGTATTTTTTATACCAACACCAGGACAAACAGAGCAAGAATATATAGCAAGACACTTACAAAAACTAAAAATAGCACCTTATGCAAGTCAAGCAAAATTTAAGTTAGACGATTTACAAAAAATAAATGCGTATACAGGTTTTAAAATGGAAGTTATAAGAGAAAATAAGTTTCCTTTTGCCATTTTTAATAAAAAAAATATCGAGAATAAATCAATTATATGAAACCAAAAAATTTTGTTTAATACCAATTTGATTTCAAGATGCGCCAAATCAAAATAATTTATAGCGTATTTTGACGTTGAGTTGGTATAAACTCTATCACGAATTTAGCAGAAATTTTAAATTCGTATTATTTTGGTTTATTGCTTTTTTGTATATTTGTTATGCAATAGATGTCTCGATATTAAATGAAGTATGTATTAGATATACCGTTGCTGCCATGATTATAACAAAATCTTAGATTTTCCGATAAATTTAACGAAAAAATAAATAGTAACTAACAACAATAAATTAACTATAATAATGAAAAAAATAAAAATAACACTAAGTATTTTAACAGTAATATTTTTTTTGCAATCCGTAAAATCTCAACAATATCCAGATAACATACAATACCAAAGTATAGTACCACCAAACACACCAGCAATACCAAATTATGGGCAAACTATAACAGATAATTCTGTTCCTTCATCTATAGAAATAACAAGAGTTACCGAAGCCGTTCATTATAATGATGGTAATGGAGATCCACAAGTTTGGTATCCAACTCACGAATATGCTAAAACACAAGTTTGGAATGCCAATCAAACAAAATATAAAATTTCTTCATGGAAAGTATATAATGCAACAACGTACCAAGAAGAACGAACTTTATCAAGTATGTATCCAAGTTATTGGTCCAATACAGATGCCGATGTAATTTGGAGTTTTAGAGAAAATGGAGATATTAAAAAATATATCGTATCAACCAATACAACACAAACAGTTGCAAATATTCCTGGTTACGAACTTGTAAAATTAGGGCCAGGAGAAGCAAATATAGATAAAAACGACCATTATGTTGCCTTAGTTGGTAAAAAAGCAAACAACGATTTAGATGTTATTGTTTTTGATTTACAGGGTAACCAAATAGTATCTACAACAACTTTTGTAAATGGTTGGGGAAACGGTCCCGATTACGCACCACAATATATTGATTGGGTTTCTGTATCGCAATCTGGAGATTATGTCGTTGTTATGTATTCAAATACATTTGGAAACACTGTTGGTTTTTATGTAGATCAAAACGGTAATGATCATTATGGAGTAGAAGTTTATGATAGAGCCAATATGCAATATCAAAATCGTATTGCTCCTTATGGAAATCATGGAGACCTTGGTTACGCAGTCGATGGTGATGAAGTTTTGGTGCAATTTACCGCAGGACAAGCAGGTGTTTTTATGCAAAAATTAAACGGAACAGGAGAAACACAAGTTAATAATTCATCTGAAATCACAGCGTCTGGTCATATTTCTTGTAGAAACATAAACCGACCAGGTTGGGCATATATCACACAAGCTACATCAGCTAATCCGTCATCAAAACAACTAATTGCTGTAAAATTAGATAATTCTGGAATAGTAGAGCATTTTGGACATCATTTTAGTAGTGATATTAGTTACGACCAATCTCCAATGGCAGTTGCTTCTCCTAATGGAGATAAAATATGTTTTCATTCAGACTTTGGTACAGGAGCAAATGATGGTAATATTGCATATAGTTTTTTCGCATCTTTACCGAATTCATTATCTGTTAACGAAGAACTATTAACTAATGTAACCTTATACCCAAATCCTGCAAATGATTTCTTTAAAATAAAAAGCAAAAACAACATTAAAAATATAATAATTTATAATGGAATTGGACAGATTGTTAGTAACTTTAAAATCAGAAATTCCAATAATACAAGTATCGGTATAAAGCATTTAAAAAAAGGAATTTACTTTGTGCGAATTTCAACTGAAAATAAACAGATATTAAAAAAAATAATTAAAGAATAATTAGGACGAATAAAAATAAACGCAATATGGCTATTCAAAGACGAGACGCTTTGCTAATTTTTTAAAGGAAAATTAGCTCTATAAAATTATAGAAACAAAGCAAAAAATCTATTAATACCAATTCAATTTTGAAATGCGCTAAATAGATTTAAAATATTTTTATGTTTTACAATCTTAAAATTTCAAGCATAGCATAGCTATGGTTTAAATTTAAAGTGCAGTAAAACCGTGAAAAGATAAATAATTTATAGCGTATTTTGATGTTGAGTTGGTATAAATAGATGGTTACTAACAAGCAATGGTTGATTTTTTGAAAATAGCACTTTGTTTTAATGAGATTTTTTTAGAAATAGAATGTATCAAAATATGAAAACAATAAAATTATTAATACTTAATCTTGGAATTATTTTCCTGACCACAAATATGATATATAGTCAAAATGTGCCTGTTCACAAAAGTATAATTACAATTCTAGACAATAATAACATCTCTTTAGGAGATGTTGATATGCCATCTAAAGATTACTATTCTTTATTGATGAATAAAATCCAAGCTCACAATAATTCTACCCTCTTTTTTTATAATATTGATACTAAACTTACCCAAAATTCTCTCCCTAGAGTAATGAAAAACAATCGAAAATCGTATCATCAAACTTTAAATTACACATTAATTCAAGAGCCTTCAGGAGAGTTAAAGCCAATGCATATAGCTTCTGAATATAGATATGATTTAGGAACTCATGGAATGATAAACGGTAAAATAAATATGATAATTATAGATGAAATTATAATTAAAGAATCAATAGTTGATGAAGGAGCAAGGACGTATCATGGACGTGAGTTTAAGATTATGCAAGAATCAGGTAATGGTGTAAGGTCTAGTGGTTATGACGCTCATGGAGTTGCCATATATATAAATCAAAAAGAAGTATATCCTAAAAATATATACACTTCAACATCTATTACGGATAAAATACTTATTCCTGTTGAAAATATGTCTGTAGAAGGAGGTTCGGCAGTAGGTTATTATAATAAAAAAGGTAATTTACAACTAATAGAACTAGAAATAATAGGAGAATCATACAAGAGAGAAACACTATATTGTATAAAAAACAATGAATTATTTCTAGTCTATGATCAAAAACATAATTTTTCCCGTCTTGAAAACGGTAAATATAACCACAAATTGGTAAGCTTAACAGAGACGAATTCATATTATTATAAAGATAATACACCCTATCTTTGGTTAGATTCTAATAAAAACACGGTTGATTTGATTACCGAAGATGCTATTGTTAAATTCGAAAATGCTAGGCTAGAAGCCAATGAATTAAAAGAAAAACTTAGAGAAGCTTATGAAAAAAAATGATAATAAAATGACACACACAATAATGGACACTACTCAAACGGAGGTGCTATTGTAAAGGAAGGAGGTGGTTGTAGATTTTGAAATTGAATTGGTATAATTGCTACCTAAAAAAGGTGGCAAATTTAATCTACCACCTAATCGTATTATTGCATACTAAAGTTCTAATAGACCATTCGTTTTTTTAACGGCTGTAGCACTTTCTTGCATTTTTGTTTTTTCGGCATCGTTTAGGTTTATTGTAACTATTTTTTCAATACCATTTTTACCTAATATTACAGGAACACCAATTGAAATATCTGTCAAATCGTATTCTCCATCTAATAAGGTAGAAACTGGAAACATTTTTTGAGCATCAGTAGCAATGGCATGTACCATTCCAGAAACTGCAGCTCCAGGAGCATACCAAGCAGATGTACCTAATAATCCAGTTAATGTAGCACCGCCAACCTTTGTGTCTGCCGCAACTTTTTCTAAACGTTCTTCGGATAAAAATTCAGTTACAGGCACACTATTTCTTGTTGCTAAACGTGTTAACGGAATCATTCCTTTATCGCTATGACCACCAATTACCATTCCATCAATATCCGAAATAGGAGCTTCTAATGCTTCTGCCAAACGGTATTTAAAACGAGCAGAATCTAATGCGCCACCCATTCCAATAATTCTATTTTTTGCAATACCAGTTGTTTTGTGTACTAAGTATGCCATAGTATCCATCGGATTGCTAACAATAATAAAAATGACATTTGGCGAATGTTTTAAAACACTTGCCGATACCATTTTTACAATTCCTGCATTGATACCAATTAGTTCTTCCCTTGTCATTCCAGGTTTACGAGGAATTCCAGATGTAATTACACAAACATCGCTATTTGCTGTTCTAGAATAATCGTTTGTTACTCCAGTAATTTTGGTATCGAATTTAAGCAAGGATGCAGTTTGCATTAAATCCATTGCTTTACCTTCTGCAAACCCTTCTTTAATATCTAATATTACTACTTCCGAAGCAAAATTTCTAATGGCAATATACTCTGCACAACTTGCACCTACTGCTCCTGCTCCTACTACTGTTACTTTCATTTTTTTTTGAATTTATTATTTATTTTTATCTAAAGCTAAATGCTATTCCTGCATTAGCGGTATTGTATCCTTGAAACGAATAATCGGCAAATATTTTAAACCATGCTAAATTTAATCTAGCTCCTACGGTTGCCTTTGCGCCATGTAAATTATAACTAATATTTATAGGATCATGAATTGTTTGTGTGATTGAATTTCCTAAAGGCAATCCTGTTGTGTTTTCAAGATTGTATGTATAGGTATAATCTCCTTTTACTTGCATACTTGCATTACCAGCACTATATCCTAAACCAGCATAAAAATTGACAATTTTAAAATCTAAATTTGCTACTAATTGTGCAGTATATGCATTGATTTTTATACTTGTTTCTTGGTTAATTCCTATACTCGAATTTTTTGGTGTATACGTTGTTGTCGATGTGGTATAGGCTGCTAAGATAGACAAGTCAAATATTGGAGCTTTATCTGCAATAGAAAAATGTTGTAATAGGTTGTGTTGAAAACCAATTCCTAGTAAATTGAACTTTACATCTTCTCTACCTACATTTGGTATATATCGCAATTTCACATCTGTTTTTGAAGGCAAACCAATTCCTACTTGAATCATTGCTGTTGGTACAGCCGAAACTGGTAATTCGTCTTCAATACCATCTAAAGTTTCAAAAGAAGCAACTCTAAACCCAACAGGAATTTCGATACTGCCATTCGGAATAATATTTCCTAAAGCATCGATAGGTACTTTTACATTTATTTGTTGAGAACTTGTTTGTCCCATAACGGTAGGTAAATTGGTGGTAGTATTTGTTCCATCCAATTCTAAAACCGTATAATCTAAATTGTTAAAAAGAAAATTCTTTTCATTTTGTGGTACAAATGAAGCGTTTGCATTGATGGTTATATCAAATCCGTATTTTTTATGTGTTTTACCTGAATGGTACCAACCTCCATTAAGATTATAAACTAGTCCTTTAAATATTGGTTGCATATAATTTCCCAAATATATGGATGCATCTTCTTTTCCAGAAGCTAATATATTTTCAAAATTTTGTGCATTAGATATACTAAATGTTATCAAACAAAAAATAGTAACAAAAAATCGTTTCATATTGTTTTATTTATAGAATAGGGAATGCTAATTCGGACTCATTATATTTTAAATTTATATATCTATATTGGCATACGTTGCATTTTCTTCAATAAATTTTCTACGTGGAGGTACTTCATCTCCCATTAACATAGAAAATACGCGATCTGCTTCTGCTGCATTTTCGATAGTAATATGTCGCATGGTTCTATGTTCTGGATTCATAGTTGTATCCCATAATTGTACGGCATTCATCTCTCCAAGTCCTTTGTATCGTTGTATTGTTCCTCCTCCAAATTTTTTAACTAGTGCATCTCGATCTTCGTTATTCCAAGCATACTCTTTTTGTTTCCCTTTTTTTACTAAATAAAGAGGTGGTGCTGCCACATAAATATTTCCATTTTCTACTAATTCTCGCATATAGCGGAAGAAAAAAGTTAAAATTAAAGTTTCAATATGACTACCATCCACATCGGCATCACACATAATTACTACTTTATGATAACGCAATTTACTCACATTTAGTGCTCTTTGATCTTCTTCGGTACCAACAGTTACTCCAAGTGCAGTATACATACTACGAATTTCTTCGTTTTCAAATACCTTATGTTGCATTGCTTTTTCAACATTTAAGATTTTTCCTCTTAATGGTAATATTGCTTGAAAATTTCGATCTCTTCCTAATTTTGCAGTTCCTCCTGCCGAATCTCCCTCTACCAAGAATATTTCACATTTTTCTGGTTCTGTCCATGCGCAATCCGATAATTTTCCTGGTAATCCTCCTCCAGACATTACGGTTTTACGTTGTACCATTTCACGCGCTTTACTTGCGGCGTGCCTTGCTTGTGCAGCTAAGATTACTTTTTGTACGATTATTTTTGCATCGTCTGGATTTTCTTCTAAGTAATCGGTTAGCATTTCGGATACTGCTTGACTTACTGCCGAAGAAACTTCTCTGTTTCCTAATTTAGTTTTTGTTTGTCCTTCAAATTGTGGTTCTGCTACTTTTACAGATATTATTGCCGTTAAACCTTCTCGGAAATCATCTCCAGAAATATCAAACTTTAAGTTTTTTAATAATCCTGATTTATCTGCATATTTTTTTAATGTATGTGTTAGTCCTCTTCGAAATCCAGAAAGGTGTGTTCCTCCTTCGTGAGTGTTAATATTGTTTACATACGAGTGTAGGTTTTCGGAATAAGAAGTGTTATAAACCATTGCCACTTCTACTGGAATTCCATTTTTTTCTCCTTCCATAGAAATAACAGTTGAGGTTAATTGCTCTCTTGTTGCATCTAAGTATTTTACAAATTCGCTTAAACCTTCTGTACTTAAAAAATCTTCATGTATAAAATTACCTTCGTCATCTTTATTGCGTTTGTCTGTGATAGATATCGTTACGCCTTGGTTTAAGAAAGACAATTCTCGCATACGCATGGATAGCGTTTCGTAGTTAAAATCTATTTCTGTTTGAAATATTTGGTCGTCTGCTATAAAAGTGACCATCGTTCCTTTTTCATCAGTGCTTCCTACTGTTTTAACAGGATATAATGTTTTTCCTTGAGAGTATTCTTGTTCCCAAATTTTACCATCGCGATAAACTGTTGCTTTTAAATGTGATGATAATGCATTTACTACCGATACACCAACTCCGTGTAGTCCTCCAGAAACTTTGTAAGAATCTTTGTCAAATTTTCCTCCAGCTCCAATTTTGGTCATTACTACTTCTAGTGCAGATACACCTTCTTTTTTGTGTATTCCTACTGGAATTCCACGACCGTTATCTTTTACGGATATTGAATTATCTTCATTTATAATTACCGAAATAGTATCACAATGACCTGCCATTGCTTCGTCAATAGAGTTATCTACTACTTCATATACCAAGTGATGTAATCCTCTTACGCCAACATCTCCGATATACATGGATGGTCGCATTCTTACATGCTCCATTCCTTCTAATGCTTGAATACTATCTGCAGAATAATCTTGTTTTTTCTTATCTTCACTCATTTTTCAACGTGTTAATTTTCTAGTTAATACAAGAAACAAATATAACAAAAATGCTCTTTTTCTGAAAGGCTTTTTTTGTGCTTTTTACGAAGTTATTAACAATTAGTCAAAAACAATAAATAATTGATAATCAATATTTTATGTGAATTTTGTACTATAATAATTACAATAGGTTGGTAAAGATATTTTTTAAGATTTTTTCTTCATTTTTCCATTGCAATTTTACGGTAGCTTTTTGTAGGTTTTCTTTGATTAAGGTCAAGTCTGATTTTAGCATTTTTTCAATTTGAATTGCTATTTTTTTTGGGTTTCTATCGGTAATAATTTCTCCTATTTTATAATTTTTTACTAGGTTTTTCATTTCGGGTAAATCGGATACTAAAACAGGAATATTTGCATGTATATAGTCAAATATTTTATTTGGTAATGCGTAGCGATAATTTAGTCCTAAATCTTCTTCTACACTAACGCCTAAATCAGCTAATTTGGTTATTTTTTTTAGTTCTTTAGGTGTTTTTTTTCCTAAAAAATGAACTTTATTTTCTAATTTATTTTGTTTTACTTGTTGTTGTAATTGGATTGCTATATCTCCATCTCCAACTAAGATTAGGAGGTGGTTTTCTAAATAATGCATGGTTTCTAGCATTAATTCTAAGCCTCTTCCTATATTTAATGCACCTTGATAGATAATAATTTTTTTATTTTTTATTTCTAACGGAAGTTTACATGCTTCATATTTAACAGGTTGGTATATTGGTATATTTCGAATTACTTTAAAATTTGTTTGGTATTTCTCATTGTAATAATTAGCAATTGATTGACAAACCGTATAGGTGTTTTTTAATTTTGGAAGTATGTATTGTTCTATTTTTAACCAAATGTTTTGTGTTTTTGGTCTGTTTATGAGTTCTGGTACTTCGGTAAATAATTCGTGACTATCATACACTAATTTCTTTTTTTGAAGTTTTGATATTAGATAATTTGGTAATAATGTATCTAAATCATTTGCTAGCACAATTGTTTTTTTTTGAAATAGTAGATAGAAAAATAATCTAAAATTATATTCTGCATAAAAAAGAAAGCCTCTGTTAAAAAACAAATCTATTCTGTGTGTTTTATAGTTTCGTTGTAACGGAAGGCTGTTTTCTAGTTTTCGACCAGCTAATAGTATTTCAAATCCCATTTCTTGTAATGATGTACATACTTTATGTACTCTTTGATCTGTGGTTAGATCGTTGGTTACAGAAATTATTATTTTTTGCAAATTAAAAGTTTATACGAAAGTAATAAAAAGTGAGGTAATTTAAAACATCCTTGTTAATTAAAATACATGTCTATTTATTGCAATGATTTAATCTTTGTTCATATTGGTATAAACAGATAATTTTTTGTGGAGATGGAGGGAATCGAACCCTCGTCCAAACGAGCAACTAAATTATTTTCTACATGTTTAGTTTTTATTTAAGTTTTCGACAAAAAGCGAACTAAAAACAATCTACTTTAAGCTTATTCTCTTTAGTTTTGAAACAGAACCGAGACCTTTCTGTTTCTAGGTTTACTTTTACGATGCCTCAATTCAAAACGCCGTTAACCAAGGCTTTTATAGAGACATTTAGCTTTCGCACCTAGTGCGACGAGGCTTGATCTTACTATTAATTCAGATTAAGCAGCTAAAGCGAAATTATTTTCACCGTTTAAATTTTGAAATTGAGATTTACGAGTGCTATTTCATTACTCGACATGCTTATAATCCACTTGACCTCGCTGTCAAAACCAGTCATCCCCAAAGAACTTGTGCAAATGTAACATAGAAAGTAGAGAAAGGGAATATAAAATGATTATTTTTTTATTAATTCTTAAATCTCTTTGCTATTATTGACATTTTCAGTTAATTTTACGCAAAATTCATTCCAAAATTTAAACTACAATATATCATTATGAAGTTAGCGATTATTAAAGAACGTAAAAATCCACCAGACAGACGTGTTGTATTTTCTCCTGATGCCTGTGTTGCATTACTTTCTCAATTTCCAAATTTAGAAATTAAAATTGAAAGTTCGGATATTCGTGTTTTTAATGATGCTGCTTATCGTGCTAATGGATTATTGGTAACCAACGATGTTACAGATTGCGATGTGATGCTTGGTGTTAAAGAAGTTCCAATAGATGCTTTAATTCCGAATAAAGCTTATTTTTTCTTTTCTCATACTTTTAAAAAGCAGCCATACAATCGCGATTTATTACGTGCTATTTTAGATAAAAAAATTGAAATGTATGACCATGAGGCAATTACGGATATTAAAGAACATAGAACTGTTGCTTTTGGGCGTTATGCTGGTATTGTTGGTGCGTATAACGGTTTTAGAACTTATGGTTTAAAGTATAATTTATTTGATTTAAAAAAGGCAGAATATTGTGAAGACCAGGCTGAATTAATAGCGAATCTAAAAAATATTAAAAGCAAATTGCCAAATATTAAAATTGTACTTACTGGTAAAGGAAAAGTAAGTAATGGTGCTAAAGAAATGTTAGATGGTATGGGTTTGTTAGAAGTACGTGCTAATAATTTTATTGATAATACGTATAATGAATCGGTTTATACACAATTAGATGTGTTGGATTATAACATCCGAAAAGATAAAAAAGTACTTGATAAATACGATTTTTATAATAATCCAACAGCATATAATAGTAACTTTATGCGGTTTGCAAAAGTTGCCGACATGTATATTTCTGGACATTTTTTTGGATCTGGCTCTCCTTTTATTTTTACGCGAGAAGAAGCAAAATCTTCCGATTTTAATATTAAAGTTGTCGCTGATGTTAGTTGTGATATTGATGGTCCTGTTGCTTGTACTATTAGGCCTTCTACGATTGCAAATCCTATTTATGGTTATGATGCACAATCCGAAAGGGAGGTAGATTTTAAAGACTCTAATGCAATTGCTGTTATGGCTGTTGATAATTTACCTTGCGAATTGCCTAACGATGCTTCTGTTGGTTTTGGTGTTATGTTTGCTAAACATGTTATTTCTGCTTTTTTTGATAACGATGCTGATGGTGTTTTAAAACGCGCTAGAATGACCAAAGATGGTAAGTTAACTGCTCTTTTTGATTATTTGCAGAATTATGTTGATGGTAAAGAATAAAAGGATTGAATAAATTATGATTTTTACCAAATTTTAATTCCGAAAATGGAAAAATAATCTAAGGATATTTTTGTTTTAAAATACGAAAACGTATTCTAGTTTAATATAAATTTTTCTTCTTATTATTTAGATGAAACACAATTCCAATATTAAAAATTACTTGTGTATCATTATTGTTGTCTGCTGTTACATTAGAATCTAGCCCTTCAATACGATCGGAAAAGAAAGAATTGAATCGAGATTCTATTAAAAAATCAATGGTATTTAATTTATACCGCAATCCTAATCCTGAGGAAAATGACACTACATTTTGCTGTTCTAAAAATACATTTTCATTTTCTGGTGTAAAAGCACTTGGTAATGCTTCGGTAGTTTTTAAACTAGGATTTGCAATAGAATACGATATACCTGTAATAAAATATGGTTGAAATTTGGAACTGTGTTTTAAGGATAAGAAATAAATTTCGCTAAATGCACCAAAATTATATAGCTTCGTTTTTCCTTTCATTGCTTTAAAATTTTTATATTCTGGATTATTTGGATTTTCTACTGGTGCTCCATCGTATTCAAATAATGTTTTTGAATAGGAAAATTCTATTCTTGTTTTTAAGCGTTTGGATATAAATGAAAATAATTTAGAATTGAATTTAGAATTGGAAAAATCTGCGATATATGCTATTCCATACCCAAACCCTCCGTTATTTACAGAACTTTTAAAATTATTTGCTTCGCCATAGTCTGTTTGCATAAAAGTTGGTCCTAAATAAATTCCTATTTCGTTACCAACTACCATTCCTTTTTGTGCATTTATATGTATGCATGTAGCTAATATTATGACAGGTAGTATTTTTTTAAATATTTTCATTATAAGGATTATTAATTGGTGATTTTTTTTTTGGTATCCAAAATACTTCATTAAAATTGATTATTTTATTATTTTTAATGATTATTCCTTCACTTTCTAATAATTGTTGCATTAAATTTGTGCCATCAAAATGATGTTTCCCTGTTAATAGCCCTTGTTTGTTTACGACTCTATGTGCAGGTATTGTATCGTCATTATGTGCTGCATTCATTGCCCATCCGACCATTCTTGCAGATCTTACTGCTCCTAAAAATTTCGCAATTTCTCCGTACGATGTTACTTTACCATAAGGAATTTTCCGTACTACGTTATATACTCGTTCAAAAAAATTTTCTGAAATACTCATTTTTATATTGGTCGTTTTTTATTATTTTCCTTACATTTTATTAGGAAATAAAGATATAATTTTTTTAGTTTATTTTTTTAAATTCATTTTTGGTTGTATTTTACTTAGGTATCCATCAAACACATAGGATGTGTATTTATTTCCTATGGAATCTTGTGTTTCTATATTTGCCCAATATCCTTGGAGTATTTTTCCTTTTTCTCTAACTTTAAAGGGTAATTTTGTTTTGTTTAAAAGTTTAATTTTTGTTCCGTATGCTAATACATCTAATTTTTCGCTGGTAATAAATGGCTGATACCTTTGTCTAAGACCACTTTTTGCAGTTACGTAATAGTAATTATTTTTCTTTGAATTTAGTAATACTAGTTTGTCTTTTTGTAGTTTGTATTTTTTTATTTTGGTGTAAAATGGAATCTCTATTACTTTGTCGTTTTCCAATTTGGAACATCCAACTATTTTTTTTATCCAAATTTGATTTTTCATTTTTTCTGTTGGTTCTATAATTTCACTATACGAATAATCGCTTTCTGGTTCTCCATACGAGGATACCAAGACTCCTTTTATTAGACTATTTCCTTTTCTAAAAAATAGTATATTGTGTACTCCATATCCACATGCAGCTCTTCCAAATTCCATTTCTAGACTTTCATTAATATGCTCCAAATTATAACCTTCTATTCTATTTGTTTGTGTAACAGTCATAAACTCAAATGGTATATTATAACTTATTTCGGATATTATTTTATTTTCTTTTACTAATAATATGGTTAGTGCATTTATTTTTTTGTTGTTATGGATTTGTTCTTTTGTTCCAAACACATAGATATAATTTGTATTCTGTTTTGTTTTTAGGATTTGTTTTATTTTTAAATTGTTTCCTATACTATTTTCTATTTCTTGTTTTTCTGTTTCTTGTAGCATATAGGTAGGGAATTTTTCAAGGATACTATTTGCATATTTTATTTTATAGATTTCTCCATTTTTATAAGTTTCTGTAAGGAATAAATCGCCTTTAATATCGTAAGTTTTGGATTCTCCTATTGCTACTCCTTTAGTATTGTAGTTTACAACATATCTTAATTTTCCGTTTGGATGATAGTCTTTTCGTTTTCCTGTTGGAGTTCCATTTGTATAATGTATCTGAGTAGATAATTGACTATTTTTATGGTAGTATTTCCATGTATCTTTCTTTTTCCCATTGTTATAATTTCCAATGTATTGCATTTTTCCATTTTGATAATATGCTTTCCATTGTCCTGTTTTTTCTCCGTCAAGGTAATATCCTATTTCTCTAGACTTTTGGTTGTCCCAATAAGTATGGTATTTTTCTTGTGCTGTTGTTAGTAGGTTATTAGTAGCGAAGAATAATATTACTAGTATTAATTTTTTCATTTTATTGTGTTTTACAATACAAATGTAAATTAATTGGTGGTTTCTTTTTTTGTTGTTCTAGAATTTGTAGTGGTTTGTCTATTATTTGTTAGTTGTTTGAATGTAAAATTATTCTTTAAAATTCATCAATCTAATATTTTACTATCCATCAAAACCACCACAATCTTCTTTTTTTAAATTTTTAAGATTTGATTTTGTAATGAAAAATTTATTCAATGTATTTCCAACATAATCGTTTGGAAATTTACCAATAACTTTTAAGTTATATATTTTAGAATTAGAAATTTCACTAAATATTAGCACTAAATCATTATCGTTTTCATCTTTACTAAAAACAGATAAATCTTTATCATCACTTTCAAATTTATAGATTACATACTCAAAAGATTGCTCTAAATTATTTGGAGGGGTTCCATTGTCACAATAGTTGAAAATTATTAATTTATTTGTTTTTTTGTTAATATATATTGAGGGAGAATCGCACATACAGGAAGCAGCAAAATCAACCCAATATTTTTTATTAACATCTGTCTCTTTTGTATTTTTAATTACTAATCCAACTAATTTTTGATTTAATAGATCTTTTGGGATTTCTTTTTTTGCTATTTTTTTTACATCAATATCCTTTTTAATAATATCTTTTTTTATTATTTCCTTTTCGGATTGCTTATTAGCTTCTTTACATCCTAAAATTACAATGCTAAATATTACTATTAATATTAGTGATTTTTTCATTTTTTTATTTTACTCAATTAAACCTTCTTTTTTAGAACTAATAAGCATTTTCTTTAATAATGGCAATGGGTCTATTAAATCTTTTCTCCGTTTAAATGATCTACCACTAGAATAATTAGATGAAGTTGCATACGACATATCACTATATTTTACAGATGAACGTCCAAATAGGGAGCCACTTTCTTCACCAGTATAAATTTCTATATGTAGCATCCCTCTTTTATCGCTACCAGGTTGCTTAATAAATCTTCCATTTTTCTTTAATAATCCTATTTTTGCTATTTCTTGTCCTCTTACAACCTTATCTCCAACTTTTACTAAAACACCATTTTTATTTACTTCGCCATATCTTACCATTATATTATGTCCTTTAACATGTTGGTGTTCATGTTCAATTTCAATAACCCATGTATCCCAATAAAATGCTTTTATTCGTTTTACAACACCATTTGCTATTGCATAGATTGGTTCGTCTATTTCATAATATAAATCCCTTGCTGCATGTATTCTCATACCAGGGTTTCTTCTATAACCAAAAGTTGCAGAATTCTTTTCATTCTTTGTGTAATCATAATTTTTATAACCATCAGGATGATTTAACCCGAAAAATTCATCATAGATAGTAAAAAATTGGGTGAAAAGTGTTATTTTTATAGTGCAAACAAACAAAAATATTACTTTTAAAACCACCCAATTTTGAGCATTAAAAATACACTATT
>JALSLK010000068.1 GCA_026988355.1 Flavobacteriaceae bacterium | reverse complement strand
AAAATTAGAATAAGAGCCAATTTGTATCGAAGTAGCATTGGTATTTATAGTAGACTCATTAGCAGCTACTTTCCAAATTGTTTGTGCATTGTTTGTAGCATAATACAATCGATATCCAGTTCGGTTAGTTTCTGTATTTGCTGACCATGATGCTTTAACACCATTTGTGCCAAAAGCACTAACTAAATCTAGTTTTGGTTTACTTACAGAAACACCAGCATAACAGGCAATATTAGCAGCATTTGCACGAATAGTACTTAGCATGTTGTATACGTTATTTCCAGGGCAGGTTGTTGAGGTACAGTTAGAACTAGGATACATGTCCTTACCAGTTCGATGTCCAGATACATTTGCAATAGTTTGTCCCAAAGAAGTGTTTTGTGATGTTGCTAAAATGTCGATATTTTTATCGGATGCATCCCAAGCAATCATCTGTTCTAAGGTAGATATGATAGTACTATTAGGTGTATTCGCAGTATATTCTCCAACCAAACAAATTCCTGTTGAAGATCCATTCATACATGGAGAGTGCGCTCCTCGTATTCGGTCACCTCTTCCTTCGTAAATTACACCATTTGGATCAATAAGCCAATTGTAACCTATATCTGCCCATCCTCTTGTATTTACATGGTAATTCCAGTAGCCTCTTATTACAGCAGCAAAATCATTACTTGTTGTGTTTCCAGCAGAGTGATGCACCACAATATGTGTTGGTGTTATAGAAGAACCTGTTGGTTTGGTACAGTTTCCACTAGGACACCAATCCAATCTGCCTTGATATGCAGGTTGTGTACAATTTCCTTGTACACTTTGTGTCGTATTTGTAGTTCTGCCTAATGTTTTAGTACGTTTTCGGATAACTTCTGTAAATTCTGGTATATACAAACGAAAGACAATATTAGAATTAAATATTTCACTCGATTTGAATTGAATGTCCGAAAATGCAGTATCGATAAAAATAGCATCAAATACCACACGATCAAAATCTTGACCATCTAGTGGTTTTTTAAATGCCGTCCATGTAGACCATTTGCCTTTGGTTTTTATTCTGAAAGAAACACTTTCTGTTAAACTTAAATCTTTGCTATAAGCAGATAACATTACAAAAGGGGCATTGCCTTTGTAATTGACGTGATGCTCATTCATAGCAGATTTTTGATAATTTGTTTTCGAAAAGTTTTGTACTATTTCTAAACTACTTTCTTGCGAAAATAAAAGGGAGGTGTTAAGAAAAAGCAACAAAAATAATGACGTAAACTTCCAATAGGATTGTTTTAATGGTTCCATTTTTTTGTTGTTTTAAGGTTAATTTTCCCAAAAATAAGAAACTTTTTTGATGAAAAGTATGAATACCGTAATTTTTATGAAAAACTTATAAATCAAGGAGTTAAAATGTGATTTTAAGTCTTTTTTTTATAAAAAAAAATAATTCAATACTAAAACAATATTTTTATTGCAGAATAATTAATTCTAGCCAAAATTGGATATAATATTTGTTTGCAGTTTTATACCAAGTTGACCTCAAAATAAGCCATGAACTCTTTATTTGTTCATTTTACGTTACTTAAAATTATAACTGTAGCAGAGGTTGCACTTACAAATTTAACATTGTATACTAAAAAAACATGTTGTTTTTTTTTGGTACATCTAAAATTAAATTGGTATTATATAAAATTTTCAGAGTTAAATGTAAATTAATAGCTTTATTTCTTTCCAATAAAAAGTCCCACCGAAGCAGGACTAAAGATTTTCATCTACGGCATATAGCCTTATTGTGATAAGATTAAAGATTAGAATATTTTTTCTTTC
>JALSLK010000067.1 GCA_026988355.1 Flavobacteriaceae bacterium | reverse complement strand
GCTTATAAACATAAAAAATTATTAAAATGAAAAAATTATTAGTCGCAATTATTATTACCATTTGTACATTCTCATTTGCAAATGCACAAGTATCCTTTTCACATGCAGTTGGAGCAAAATATTTTCTAGCAACAAACTCGGATCTTGATTATTCAGCTGTTGGGATTTTGTATTCACCTAGATTAAATGTAGTAGAACTTGGAGACAACTCTACCGTTTCTATTGGAACACATATCGGTCTTGCTTTTCAAGGAAACTCTAGAGATGGTAGTTCTTCTTTTGTATATGATTTACCTATTGTAGCCGAATATAATTTTGGGTCTACATCAAATAGAGATAATGACGAATCTTTTGGATTCTATGTAGGTGGAGGGTATTCAATTCACAATTCAAGTGATTTTTATGAAGCAATTTCAGGTCCTGTTGTTGGAGGTGGTGTTCGCTTTATGATTGTTGAAAAACCAATAGATATAAATTTCTCATATCTTATTTCTACAAGAACTTTAGTAGGTAATCGTAGTATAGATCAATCTATTCTTGGAATAGGTGTACAATATACTTTAGGATTCTAGATTAAAATATTTATTTAACAAAAAAAAGCAACGCTTAGCGTTGCTTTTTTTTGTTAAAAACCTTTGTATATTTTTGGATATTTATTGAAACAAAGGCAAATTTTCCATCATTAAATTTACTTTTTCAGCAACTATTTTCAAAACTTTTTCATTATCAAAATCGGTAATTACTTGATCTATTAACGAAACAATAATTTCCATATCCTTTTCTTTTAATCCACGTGTAGTAACTGCCGCAGTACCAACTCGTATCCCAGAGGTAACAAACGGCGATTTATCGTCAAAAGGAACCATATTTTTATTTACAGTAATGTCTGCCTTTACTAGAGCATTTTCGGCTTCTTTTCCAGTAATGTTCTTATTGCGTAAATCAATTAACATCATGTGATTATCTGTTCCTCCAGAAATTAATTGATATCCTCTTTTTACAAATGCTTCTGCCATAGCATGTGCATTTTTCTTTACTTGTACTTGGTAATGCAGAAAATCGTCGGTTAAAGCTTCGCCAAATGCAACTGCTTTTGCTGCAATGATATGCTCTAATGGTCCTCCTTGCATTCCTGGAAATATAGCTGAATTTAATAAAGCAGACATTTTTCGTAGATTTCCATTTTTTAATGTTATTCCAAACGGATTATCAAAATCTTCTCCCATTAAAATCATTCCTCCTCTTGGTCCTCGTAGTGTTTTGTGTGTGGTCGTTGTTACAATATGACAATGTGGCATTGGATCATTTAAAATCCCCTTAGCAATCAAACCAGCAGGATGAGAAACGTCTCCCATTAGTAAAGCTCCACATTGATCCGCAATTTTCCGAAAACGCTTAAAATCCATATCACGAGAATATGCAGATGCTCCAGCAATAATTAGGCTTGGCTTTTCTTTTAAGGCAATTTCTTCTAATGCATCATAATCAATTCTACCAGTCTCTTTATGCACTCCATAAGCTACGATTTCGTATAATTTACCAGAAAAATTTACTGGAGAGCCATGCGTTAAATGTCCACCATGTGATAAATCAAATCCTAAAATTTTATCGCCAGGTTTTAAAATAGCATGATACACAGCTGCATTTGCTTGAGAACCAGAATGTGGCTGTACATTTACATAAGCTGCACCAAATAACTCTTTTGCTCTATCTATTGCAAGTTGCTCTACTTTATCAACAACTTCACAACCACCATAATAGCGTTTATTGGGATAACCCTCTGCATACTTGTTTGTTAGTACGGATCCTGCTGCCGCTAAAACTTCTGCGCTCACAAAATTCTCTGAGGCAATTAATTCAATACCGTTAATTTGACGTTCTTTTTCTTTTTCTATTAAATTAAATAGGATTTTATCTTTCATTATTATGTTTGTTTAAGTCTTGGCTAATCTATTTATAAATAATTTATTTTAAAATAATAAATCAAAAGTACTAAAATCATTTTGCAATTTTAAAGAAACTAGTATATTTGATGCATATTTATAAACAATACATCAAAAGATACAATACATGAAGATAACAGCAAATAATCCAGAAAGAAAATCGTGGCTACCTGTAGATTCTAATTCTGATTTTCCAATTCAAAACATTCCATTTGGTGTATTTTTAACAAAAGAATATATTACTACAATTGGCACAAGAATAGGTAATTATGCAATTGATCTTGGAGCATTACATCAATTAGGATATTTTAAAGGCATTCCGCTTACAGAAGATATTTTTATGCAAGATACACTTAACGATTTTATTTCGGATGGTCGTAAAACTTGGCGTTTAGTTAGAAATAGAATTGCGGATATTTTTGATGTTAATAATTCGGAACTTCAAAATAATTCAAAAGATAAAGAAGTTATTATTTTTAATCTAAAAGATATCGAAATGCTTTTGCCAATTAGTATTGGCGATTATACCGATTTCTTTTCTAGTAAAGAACATGCTACAAATACAGGTACTATGTTTCGCGATCCAGAAAATGCACTTTTACCAAACTGGTTGCATGTTCCAGTTGGTTATCACGGAAGGTCTTCTTCTATAATTGTTTCTGGCACCGAAATACACCGACCAAAAGGACAAACTATTGCTCCAAATGCGACACAACCAACATTTGGTCCTTCAAAATTAGTAGATTTTGAACTGGAAATGGCATTTATTACAACAGATGCAAATCATTTAGGAGATGCAATACCAATTGATGAAGCAGAAGAATATATTTTTGGTATGGTATTATTTAATGATTGGAGTGCGCGAGATATTCAAAAATGGGAATACGTACCTCTTGGTCCTTTTTTAGGAAAAAGTTTTGCTTCGACCATATCTCCATGGATTGTTACAATGGATGCATTAGAACCATTTAGAGTTCCTAGTCCAAAACAGGAACCTACTCCACTAACCTACTTACAACAAAAAGGAGATAATAGTTACGATATTCACTTACAAGCAGCAATAAAACCTGAAGGCAAAAAAGAAACCATTGTTTCTAATTCTAATTTTAAATATATGTATTGGACAATGATACAGCAATTAACGCATCATACAGTAAATGGATGTAATGTTCTTTCGGGAGATATGATGGGAAGTGGCACTATTTCTGGACCAACTCCAGATAGTTATGGGTCTATGTTAGAATTATCTTGGCGAGGAACAAAGCCTGTACAATTAGTAGAAGGTGGCGAAAGAAAGTTTATTAACGATAATGACGAAGTAATTATGCGCGCTTATTGTACGAATAATACTATACGCATTGGTTTTGGCGAATGTACTGGTAAAATTTTACCGACCAAATAATAGAAGTACTACGGCATCTTATTTTTCGCTTTTATAAAAAACAAGGTTATAGTTAAACTAAAATGATACAACATGAAAATTTTAATAGTCGAAGATGAAATAGAGTTGTTAGAAGCTATTTCTAACTATTTAGGAAATAGTAATTTTATTTGCGAAAAGGCAATGACATTATTCGAAGCAGAAGATAAATTAATAAGTTTTAATTACGATATAATTATATTAGACATAAATCTACCAGATGGTAATGGAATTGATTTTTTAAAAACGGTTAAAGAACAATCTCCAGAAACTGGTGTCTTAATTGTATCGGCAAAGAATTCCTTAGAGGATAAATTAAAAGGTTTAGATTTGGGTGCAGACGATTACATTACAAAGCCATTTCATCTAGCAGAATTAAATTCGAGAATTAATTCATTAATAAGACGTAAAAAGTTTGAAGGAAACAATACAATTAAATTTAATGAAATAGAAATTTATCCCGATTCAAGAACGGTTTTAATTCATGATAAACAAATAACATTAACAAAAAAAGAATACCATTTGTTACTGTATTTTATTACAAACATTAATAAAGTAATAACAAAAGAGTCTATCGCCGAGCATTTGTGGGGAGATGATATTGAAATGGCTAGTAATTACGATTTTATCTATACACACATGGTAAATCTGAGAAAAAAAATTAAAAAAAATGGTGGAACCGATTATTTTAGAACAATGTATGGATTAGGTTATAAATTTACCGATAGTTAATGAAATTAATTCAAAAGACAAGTAGAGCATATTTATTTTTGTCAGGAATAGCTTTTCTTATTTCTGTCGTTATGCTATATTTGGTATTGACTCATGCAATAAGCAATTGGTTAGATGAAAAATTATTATACTCGAAAAAAGAAGTTGTTGGTAAATTAAAATTTAAATACCCTCTTACAACTCTAAAGTACGAAGATTTAGGGAAAATTAAAAAATTAAATTACCCAAAAGATACTATAATTATTAAAGATACTGCCGTTTATATACCAAGTGCTAAGGAATTTGACATTTTTAGACAACTTACTGCTTATGAAACAATAAGAGATAGGCAATACAAAATTATTACTCGAAATTCTTTGGTAAATAATCAAGATTTTGTATCTGCTATAATTTTGTACATCATCTTAATAATTTCGTTATTACTAACGGGTTTATGGATTTTAAACACCCAAATCGCAAAAAATATATGGAATCCTTTTTATACTAATTTGAATGTGCTTAAAAAGTTTTCGCTACAAAATCAAAATTCTGTTGAACTTATATCTTCCGAAATCGAAGAGTTTGAAGAATTAAACAACTCCATTCTTAGTTTAACAGATAGAATTCAATCCGATTTTAATAACTTAAAAGAGTTTACCGAAAATGCATCTCATGAAATGCAAACTCCGCTAGCAATAATGCAATCAAAAATTGAGCTCTTATTACAAACAAATTTAACCGAAAATCAAACTACGGAATTACATGCCATTTATCAAGCAGGAAACCGACTTTCAAAATTAAATAAAGCATTAATTTTACTAGCCAAAGTAGAAAACAAACAATTTAACCTAAAAGAAAAAATTAATTTAAAGGAATTAATTGAAACTAGATTGGAGATTTATGAAGATTTTATTCTTAGTAAGAACTTGAGTATTCATAAAAATTTAAGTAATACGAGTATTAATTCTAATGATACTTTAATTAAAATATTAATATCTAACTTAATAAGCAATGCCATAAAACACAATATTAATAATGGCACAATAAATATAACTTTTAAAGACGATAAATTAATATTTTCAAATACTGGAAATATTCCAAAACAAAATACAGAAGATTTATTTAACCGTTTTAAAAAAGATAGTACCAATAAAAATTCTATTGGTCTTGGTCTCGCAATAGTTAAAAAAATATGTACCGTAAATGATTGGAAAGTCAATTATGTTTATACAAATCAACTACATATATTAACCATTTTTCTAAAACTTTAGAATTTCTTTAGATTTAGATTTTATATTTGTAACCTAAAGCAATTTGATACTATTTATAGTATGTTGATTTTAGTTTTTAACAAACATTTACACTGTGGTTATATTCCTTTGTAAATTAATAAAATTAAGACAATTAATAGGGTAATTATCTTAATGTACAGCTTAAAATTATTTTAATTTTAAGCTGTTTTTTTTTATTTTATAAAAAAAACAGCTTTCTAAAGAAAACTTAAGAATTTCTTTAGATTTTATTTTCATATTTGCATTATAATTAACATTACGCCCCCGAAATTATGAAAATTATAAAAAAAGTACATCTATTACTAATACTATTTATATGCATGTTTACAACATCAATGCATTCACAAGAATCTAAAAAAAATGTAAAACTTAAAATTAAGGTTAGTGAAATTCCAAATGTAATAGTAAAAACTTTAAATAAAGAATTTGACGATTTTGTAGCAAAGAAAGCATATAAAACTAAAAAAGATAATAAACAAGCATACTTAATTTCTTTAATAAAAGACGATATAACAAAAACTGTTTATATTGATGCAAAAGGAAGAGTATTAGATAAATTAAAAAGTAATAAAACATACCATTAGGTTAAACTCCTTTTTAGATAATTGATATAGGGCTTTTATCTACGGCAACTTAAAATTTATTTTAAGTTGCCTTTTTTATTTCTAATATATTGATAATACCAACTCATACCAACTCAACATTAAAATATGCTATAATTTCTTTATTTTTTCTCATGCTACTTCACTTAAAATGATAACCGTAATAGAAGTCTATACTTACAATTTTAGATAGTATACTAAAAAAACAGGTTGTGTTTTTTGGCACATCTTAAAATCAAATTGGTATTACATCTAAATTATGTTGTATATTTGAAAACCAATTAATACTTTGAGAAATGAAAAAAATTACATTCATAATCACTACAATATCATTATTAATTATATCGTGTAGCGGTGCAAAAAAGACACAAAAAGCAATTTCATCAGGTAATTACAATCAAGCGTTTGATATTGCTGTACAAAAATTAACTAAAGATAAAAATAAATACAAGAAACACGTCCCTCTTTTAAAAGATGCATATATGAAAGCTGCAAAAAGAGATTTAGCAGAAATTGCACGTATGAAAAAACAAAAACCAACAGACTTAAAAGGGATTTATAATAAATACATGAGTTTAGATGTTAGACAAGATGAAATCATATTACTGGAACCATTATATTTTGAGGGACAACAAGTGCAGTTTGATGTAACCGATTACACAAAAGATATTGCGGAAGCAAAAAAGAAATATTCCGATAAGTTATATAATGTTGCACAACCATTAATTTATGGTTCAAAATTAGATTCTAGAAAAGCACATAAAATTTTAGAAGATTTACAATATGTTAATCCAGATTATAGATCGGATTTAAGTTCTTTAATTGCAACTGCAAAAAAAAGAGGAAGTGATTTTGTTTTTGTGAAATTACATAACAATGTTGCTTCTCAATTAAAAGATTCGACCTCACAAAGTATTTTAAAGAATTTTGCTAAGATTAGATCTGGTGATTTTGCAAATAAATGGATTGTATTGCACGATAAAAAAGACTATTCTGTAGTATATAACTATCAAGCAGATATTTATTTAGATAAAATAACTGTAATTCCTGAAAAAGTAAATACACAAAAGGTAAACCAAGAAAAAGAAATCCAAACTGGTTGGATATATCAAAAAGATGCTAAAGGCAATGTAATGAAAGATGCGCAAGGAAACGATATTAAAAAACCAAAAATGGGAAAAGTAAGTGCTGTGGTAAACTTATTTCAACAAATTAAATCTACAACACTAGATGGTAAGGTTATTATGAAAAACTTAAAAACTGGAACAAGTTCAAATACAACTCCAATTAAAGGAGAAGCTAAACTAGAAAACATTTATGCAACGTATAAAGGAGAACCTAAAGCAATCGAAGAAAAATACTTTCAAGCACTAAAAAATAAAAGCAAAACTTTTCCTCCAGATGGAGATTTTAATAAATTTGCATTACAAACTTTTAAGGTTAAAGTAGAACAATTTTTGGCGCAACAAAAATTATAGCACATCATCTTTGGCATACAAATTGAATTCTATAAAATCCAACCGCATTTTTTGTTGTTGGATTTTATATTAAATACCAGATGGATTTTCTCTAAAGAAAATAAGTATTAATCTCTAAATCGATTATTATGAAACAGATATTACAAAAAGTAGCAAAATTTAGCCTTTTAAAAATTGTAATAATACTTGTTGTGCTAAGTGTATTAAATGCTTGTAATAGCACTAAAAGAGTACAAAAAGCAATTCTAAGTGGTAATTACGAAAAAGCCATACATCTATCTGCAAAAAAGTTACGAAAAAATAAAACAAGTAAGAAACAACAAAAGCATATCTTACTTTTAGAAGAATCTTTTGCAAAAGCTGTTGAAACGGATTTTAGAAATTTAGAACGATTCAAAAAAGATACCAACCCTGCAATAATAGAACAGATTTTTAATACTTACGTTGCTTTAGATGCTAGGCAAGAATTAATAAGACCACTACTTCCTCTACATATAGCAAATTCTAATAGAGATGCTGTATTTGAATTTGAAAATTATACGGAGCAAATTAACAATTCAAAAGCTACATTTTCAAATTTTTTATACAAAAATGCACAACAACAACTTCTTAAAAACACTATTAAAAGTGCTAGAAATGCCTATGCAGATTTGAAATATTTAAACAAAATAAACCCAAATTATAAGGATGTAATAAACCTACTTGACGAAGCACACTATAAAGGTACTAACTTTGTTTGGGTTCAACTAGAAAATCAAACAAATCAAGTATTGCCAAAAAAATTAGAAGATGATTTGTTAAATTTTAACACCTACGATTTAGATAAATTTTGGACGGTATTTCATAAAGATAAAAAGACTAAAACAAATTACAAATACAAACTTCAAATGTTATTTCATCGCATTGATGTTAGTCCTGAAAAAATTCAAGAAAAACATATTATTTTAGAAAAAGAAGTAAAAGATGGTTTTGAATATAGAACAGATAATAACGGAAATATACTTAGAGATAGTTTGGGTAATGGTATTAAATTTGATAAGTTTATTATAGTTAATAGTGATTTTTATGAAATTCATCAAGAAAAAGCAAGTCATATTGAAGGCGAATTGGTATTGTCGAAGCTAGGAACAGATAATAGGATTATCGAAACAATTCCATTAGAAAGTGAATTTGTATTTGTAAACGATTTTGCAGAAATGAGTGGAGATAAAAGAACTTTAGATAATTATCATTTGGATTTATTGAGAAATAGAGAAATCCCATTTCCAAGCGACGAACAAATGATATTTGATACTGGAGAAGACTTAAAAGAAAAACTAAAAAGTATTATTGATGATTTAGAAATTTAGTTTTTTATACAATGATGAAATATGGGTAATGTAAATTTTACCCATGTTTCTCTTTTAAAAATCCTCAGGAAAACCAAATATAAGATGATGTGTTAAAATCATGCGTTCTCCCATATACCAAAACAACATACCAACTCTAGAGGCATTTTTAGGTTTTTCTGCTCCAAACATATTAAATTTCACATCAAATTTTGAAAAAACAATGCAAGAACGTTTAACATGTGGTGGCGAAGTAACAATTGCAGCCGTTTTTAAATTATTTTTTTGCATGTATGCTACGGAATAAAATGCATTTTGATACGTGTTTTTAGCACGAGATTCTTTAACAATACTATTTTCTGGAATACCATTTAATATCGCGTATTTAAACATAACATCTGCCTCAGTACAAGCGTTATGTACAGAACTACCCGTAAATAAAATTTTATTCGCAATTCCTTTTTTATATAAGGCGATTCCTTTATCTATTCTATCTTTTAAAATCGTACTAGGCTTACAGTCTGGAGTCGATGGACTACCAAGTACAATAATAATATCGTATGTATGTATCTGAATATCACTACTACATTTTGGACTAAATAAAAATGGAATAATCAAAACTAACAAGTTAAAAATTATAAAACTAATAAAAAAATAGTTTAATAGTCTTTTGATTATTCTAAAAAGCAAACGCATAAATTTATTTTATTTGTGCTAAACTAACTAAAAAAAATAATCTTTAGATAAAAAAAAATCTAAACTGTAAACGAATTATTAATTGAACTTCGGTTATTACAATCATAATCTTTATTTTTGCATTTCAAAAACACAAAACAATGGAAAACGGATTATACGCAAAAATAAATACCTCCAAAGGAGAAATCGTAGTACAATTAGAATTTGAAAAAACTCCTGGCACAGTTGGGAACTTCGTTGCTCTTGCAAAAGGACAGCTAGAAAACTCTGTAAAAGCACAAGGAACACCATATTACGATGGTTTAAAATTTCATAGAGTAATTCCAGATTTTATGATTCAAGGTGGTTGTCCTCTTGGAACTGGTACTGGAAATCCTGGTTATCAATTTGAAGATGAGTTTCATGCCGATTTAAAACACGACAAACCTGGCGTTATCTCTATGGCGAACTCTGGTCCAAATACGAATGGCAGTCAGTTTTTTATCACACACACACCAACAAATTGGTTGGATGGTAAACATACTGTTTTTGGACATGTTATTAAAGGTCAAGACATTGTAGATGCTATTACACAAGGCGATGTGTTAGAAACTATCGAAATTCTTGCTGTTGGAAATGCCGCAGAAAAATTTAATGCCATAGAAGCTTTTAGAGTTTTTGAAGGTTCTAGAGAAAAAAGAATTGCTGAGGCAAAAAAACAAGCAGAAGCTGCATTAGAAAAAATAGCTACTGGTTTTGAAAAAACGGATTCTGGTTTGCGTTATCAAATGCTTCAAAAAGGAGATGGGAAACAAGCAGAAAAAGGCAAAAGTGTTTCGGTACATTACAAAGGGCAACTAGTTGATGGTACTGTGTTTGATTCGTCTTACCAACGAAAACAACCTATTGATTTTACTTTAGGAGTTGGGCAAGTTATTTCTGGTTGGGATGAAGGAATTCAATTGTTAAAAGTTGGCGATAAAGCACGTTTTGTAATACCATCAGATTTAGCTTATGGTAGTCAAGGTGCTGGTGGTGTAATACCTCCAAATGCCATATTAATTTTCGATGTAGAGCTAATGGATGTAAAATAGACTGCTTCTATTTGTTTATACCAACTCAACATCAAAATACGCTATAAATTATTTTAAATCTATTTAGTCCATTTTGATGTTGAATTGGTATTATATACATAAAGCCTCAAAGTTTTTTAAACTTTGAGGCTTTATTATAAAATTAATTTTATATCGAAGAACTGAAGATTAAAAGATTAAATTCTCTTAGAAAAGACTTGACTTTGAACAACTTTTATAATGCTTTTGTTAATTACATTTTTGGTCGAACTCAGGTTGATAATTAATTCAACTTTTTAATTCCTTCATTAATTACATCTATCAATGCTTGTTTATTGCTAGAGTTTAATTGTTTTTTTAACTGAAGAACTTCTCCTAATTTTAGCTGTACCATTTTATCTAAACCGTACTGTTTGTATTGCAATCCTGTTTTTACAAAATCATCGACCATATTTTTTGTTGCTTCCAAATTATCGCTTCTACCAATTAGTTGAAATGCTTTTTGATATAATTCTTGTTTTTCTTTAGATCTTGACATAAACATTCCTGCAAGTATATTTTTTGCTATAAATGGATATTGACTTTCGTCCTTTTCGGATACATAAATAGTTATTAATGCATCTTTCATACTTTCTTTTGCATGTTTTTCTGTTATTGTTTTTGCAATGGATAGTGCTTTTGTTTTATCTAATGTATAAATTGCTTCTAGTGCATTTTTCTTTACGGAATATGATGGACTTTGCATTGCTTTTGTAAATAACGAAACATCTTTCGATATTTTAGATAATGATTTTAATGCTGCTGCTTTAACCAATGTTTTTGCATCATTTCTCGCTAAAGATTCCACTTTTGAAATGGCTTTTTTGAATTTTTTATTCGATAAATCTAAATTTTTAATCGCCATAATTCGCAAACCATAATAAGAATCGTCTAATGCATTAATCAAAGTAGCTACTGCTTCTTTATTATCTTTAAAACTTCCTAATTTCTCGATAGCTTCTCTCCTATTTTCATAACTTCTTGCATTTTTATATTGAAAAATGTAGTTTTCTACTGTTTTATTATCACTAACTTGAGCTATTAATGTTTTATCTACATCAAAATCTACCAATTGTGGTTTGGTGTTTGCTTTAAACGCAAATCGTTCTGTTTTTTTGTTTACCCATACTGTATAAGTTGTTGGCTTATTATTTACGTAAACATCAATTTTTACTGGAAAATTAAATAATTTATCTCCTTGTTTTATTTCTACTATACTTTGTTTGTTGTCTGTATCATAGCTGTATTCTATATCTAAAACTGGATTTCCATTATCAAAATACCACTGATTAAAAAACCAGTTTAAATCTCTTCCGCTAATTTTTTCTAAAGCCAAACGCAATTGATGCGCTTCGCCTGTTCCTAATTTATTTGCATTTAAGTATTCGTTTAAACCTGCAAAAAAGGCTTTATCTCCAAGATAATTACGTAAATTGTGTAAGATTCCTCCTCCTTTTTGATAGCTTACTCCATCAAACATATCCATGTGTGCATTATAATCAAAACGCACTAAATCTTTTTCAAAATTACCTCCTTTAAAATATTGACTTAAATCTTCGTGTCTATGTGCATCTGCATGATCTTTACCATATTTGAATTCTCTCCATAAGTATTCACTATAATTTGCAAAGGATTCATTTACGGTTATATTACTCCAACTTTCTGTTGTAACATAATCTCCAAACCATTGATGAAATAATTCGTGTGCTATTACATCTTCCCAAGAATTGGTGTCAATTAATTCTCCCGAAGTTTGGTATGCCATTTCTCCATGTAATGTCGCCGTTGTATTTTCCATTGCGCCACTTACATAGTCTACTCCTACCATTTGTGAATATTTTGGCCATGGATATTCTACTCCTGTTATTTGGGAGAAAAAAGCCATCATTTCTGGTGTTTTTCCAAAAATTTCTTGTGCATAAGGTGCATATTCTTTATCTACGTAATAATTTACTGGTTTTCCTTTATAGGTATCTTTTATAACACTAAAATCTCCAACTCCCATAAAAAATAAATATGGTGCATGCTTTTGAGGCATGTTCCAATAATCGGTTCTTGTTCCGTCTCCATTATCTACTTGACTCTCTAACAAACCATTAGATAAGGTTACGTATTTACTTGGTACTGTCATGTATATTTCTTCGCTTGTCTTTTGATTTGGCGAATCTATTGTTGGAAACCATACACTACTTGATTCTGTTTCTCCTTGTGTCCAAATTTCGGTTGGTTTATCTGGATCTGTTCCATGTGGATCTATAAAATACAGCCCTTTTTCGTCTGTAATCGCTTTTGACCCTTCGCTTTTAATTTCTTCTGGTCTTGCTGTATATTTAATATAAACAGTATACTCTTCTCCTCTTGCATACGAATTTCCTAATGCGATTTTAAGTTTTTTCCCATCGTAATCATAAGCTAATTTTTTTCCTCCTCTTAATACTTTTTCGATTAACATTCCTTTTGCATCTAAAGTAACTTCTTGTGTTGGATAAAAGTGTGGCTTTAATGTAATCCACGCTTCTGCTGGCATTTGCATTTTTTCAAAATCAAATTTCACCTTTAATTTTGTATGCACTAAATCGTTAATTTTTTCTCTTTCTGGATGGTAGTTGTTTTCTTGTGCTTTTGCAAATAGTATTGCAAAAAAACTAAGAAATACTACTAGTTTGAATGTTCTCATATAATTGTTATTTAATTGTCTAATGGTTTGATGCAAATCTAGGCATTTTGTAACAATTCGATTTGTTAATTAATCGTTAAAGCTATTAATACCAACTCAACATCAAAATACGCTATAAATTATTTATCTTTTCACGGTTTTACTGCACTTTAAATTTAAACCATAGCTATGCTATGCTTGAAATTTCAAGATTGTAAAACATAAAAATATTTT
>JALSLK010000066.1 GCA_026988355.1 Flavobacteriaceae bacterium | reverse complement strand
AAAATAGTGTATTTTTAATGCTCAAAATTGGGTGGTTTTAAAAGTAATATTTTTGTTTGTTTGCACTATAAAAATAACACTTTTCACCCAATTTTTTACTATCTATGATGAATTTTTCGGGTTAAAATATTTTTATGTTTTACTGCACTTTAAATTTCAAGCATAGCATAGCTGTGGTTTAAATTTAAAGTGCAGTAAAACCGTGAAAAGATAAATAATTTATAGCGTATTTTGATGTTTAATTGGTGTTAGGCAAGGCTTGGCTTTGAAGGACTATTTCTAGTTTGAAAAGACATAACGAAGTATAAGGAAAAGGCTGATCCGAGCAAAGCGAACAGATGAATACCAAAAAATAAATGCGTTTTATTGAATTTTTCCATCTAAAACCACAAAATCAATTAGATTACTGCCAAATGCGTACGGTATTTTCGCATACGAGTTAATTTTTTTGGTAATTATTAAATTTGCCTTTTTACCTTTGGTAATACTACCATGAGAACTAGATAAATTCATAGCAAAAGCACCATTTAAAGTAGCGGCATTAATGGCTTCTTCTGGAGTCATTTTCATTTTAATACAAGCAGTAGCGACAACAAAATTCATATTTCCGCTAGGCGTGGAGCCAGGATTATAATCTGTAGCCAAAGCTAATGCTAAACCAGCATCAATAATTTTACGAGCTGGTGTATACGGAATACTTAAAAAATAAGAACAACTAGGCAATGCAACAGGCATTATATCGCTATTTTTTAAACTATTTAAATCGTTATCTGTTAAAATTTCTAGATGATCTACACTTAGAGCATTATGCTTAACTGCAATCTGAATTCCACCAATACTTGTAAACTGATTGCTGTGTATTTTAGCTTGCAAACCATGTTTTTTACCAGCTATAATAATTTTTTCGGTTTGTGCAACCGAAAAATAACCAGTTTCACAAAAAACATCAATAAAATCGACAAGATTTTCTTCTGCGATTTTAGGTAACATTACGTTGCAAACCAAATCAACATAAGCATCTCTATTCTTTTTGTATTCTAAAGGAAAAGCATGTGCTCCCAAAAATGTAGTCTTGATTGAAATGGGATAATTTTTAGCTAATTTTTTGGCGACTTGTAACATTTTCATTTCCGCCTCAATCGTTAAACCATAACCAGATTTAATTTCAATGGCACCAGTGCCAAGAGTAATAATTTCTTTTAACCTTTCGGCAGATTGATTGTATAAAGTATCAAAAGGAGTTTCCTGTAATTTTTTAGCAGAATTTAAAATTCCGCCACCTTTGTTTGCAATCTCTTCGTAAGACAGCCCATTAATTCTATCTACAAATTCTCCCTCACGATTACCAGCATAAACTAGATGTGTATGCGAATCACACCAACTTGGAAGAATCATTTTTCCAGAGACATCTATAGTTTTATCGAATTCTAGATTAGGTAAATTGGTCATTTTACCAAAATTAATAATAATGTCATTTTCAATAATTAAAAAAGCATTCTTTAAACTAGGAAGTATTTTTAAATCTTTACCTGCAACTTTTTTAATAGAGATATCTCTTATTTGAAGTAATTCTTTGATGTTAATAAATACGATTTTCATAATCTAAAAGGCTTCATTTTGTCTATGGGACTAGTATAAAAACTAAATTATTATATTTGCGTAAATATATAAAACTATGACAATACCAAAAAGCGAATATGCTTCCTTTTATAAAACGTATATTTCTAAAGCAGAACAATTAAATAAAGGACTAATTGAAGGTTTACAAAGTAGTTTGGTTACTTTTTTTGAAGTATTAGCAGAATTGCCAGAAGAAAAACATCAATTTGCTTATGCAGAAGGAAAATGGACGATAAAAGAATTGATTTCGCATATCATCGAAACAGAACGTATTATGGCATATAGAGCTTTGCGTATTTCTAGGAATGACAAAGTGAATTTAGCATCGTTTAATGAAAATGATTTTGTAGCCAATTCTAATGCAAATAATGTCGCATATATTGAGTTGATAAAAGAATTTTCTTTAGTGCGAAAATCAACAATTGCCATGTTTAAAAGTTTTGATGAAAAAATGGGTACAAGAATTGGTAATGCGAGTAATTCCGAAATATCGGTAAACGCATTAGGTTATATACTTATAGGACATGTATTACATCATTTAGGTGTAATTGAAGAACGATATTTGTAGTCGGTCGAAAGAGGATTTCCTCAATTTTAATGGACTAAAGAATCTTTTAAATAATCAATCAAATTCTTGGGATATTTTAGTACGAAGTTGTCTTTTATAATCTTCTTCTAACCATTTTATATAATTATTTGTATTCTTTATAATACAATACGAATATTGTTTTATTCGATGCGATATATCGTCTTTTAATAATTTTGATAAATTCCAAGCATCGTAAACATCTTCGCTATTTTCTACACAAATTTTAACATGTTGCGCAATCGAATTATCTAATACTGTTTTAGATTTAAGTCCTAAATTGGTTATTTTATCGTATTCTTTTTTTACATCAAATTTAACAGTATCCGATTTATTAAATTGTCCTTTAATTTCCTCTGGCATCTCATAAACAAAATTTCGTTCTAATTCATCATCTCCAATAATATTCTCTAAAAAGTAATTTGGAGATTTGAATACTTGCTGCCAATTTACATCTGCTGTCCAATCACCAAAGCGAGCAATATTATTTCCTAAATCTATTAAATTAAATTCTTTTTTTCCTGGGATAACACGTGACCCTCTACCAATCATCTGAAAATAAAGCGCCAAAGATTTTGTTGCTCTATTCATAATAATTGTTTCTATTGTAGGTTCGTCAAAACCAGTAGTTAAAATTCCAACAGATGTCAGTATCGCTCCTGGAGTAATTTTAAACCACTCTAATATTTCTTTTCTTTCTTGTTTTCCAACAGTACTATCTAAATTTTTAATGTTGTAACCTTCTTCCTTAAATGTATCGTAAACATACCATGATGTTCTTATTCCATTATTAAAAATCAAAGTTTTTGTACCTTTTGCACATTGTTCGTATGCAGCTAATAGCCTAGATTGCATTTGTTGCTGAATGTATAACTCTTCGGAAGATTTTACGGTATAATCTCCATTCATTCCTACTTTTAATCCAGATAAACCTACATTAAATGTATATGGTACTGCCTTTGATAAAAAACCATATTCAATTAAGGAAGATACCGTTTCTCCAACCAAAAGTTCATTATAAATATCCTTCATCGGAGTTTCCATATTAGAACTTAATGGTGTTGCTGTAACTCCAAGAATAAAACAATCTTTAAAGTATTTGAATAGTTTACGAAAAGAATTGTAGTGCGCTTCATCAATAATTACCAATCCAATATTCTCTAAATTAATCTTTTCGTCTTGTAAACGATTATTTAAAGTTTCTACCATTGCTACAAAGCACATATAGTCATCTTGGTCTGGTAATTCTTTTACTTGACTATTAATTACTTTATTCTTAACTTGAAATTCTGTTAACATAGAAGACGTTTGCTTTGCTAACTCTACTCTATGTGTAAGGATTATTACTTTCTTATTATTTTTTTCAATATACTGTCTTGTAATTTCTGAAAAGATTACTGTCTTTCCTCCACCAGTTGGTAATTGATATAATAAATTAAAATCATTAGGCGAATCACTTATTTTAGATAAAATAGTACTAATCGCATTCTGCTGATATGCATATAACTTTTTTCCGATTTGTTTTGTCGTATCTGCCATTTCTAAATTTCCCCTAAAAAATATGAGGTGCAAATTTACATACTTTATTAGGTTAATTTAGCATTATTATCCAATTTTATTTAAAAAAAATGTATTTTATACCAACTCAACATCAAAATACGCTATAAATTATTTGTTTTTTTACGGTTTTACTGCACTTTAAATTTAAACCATAGTATGCTATGCTTGAAATTTCAAGATTATAAAACATAAAAATATTTTAAATCTATTTAGCGCATTTCAAAATTGAATTGGTATTATTTTGTTTTTAATCTAAAATTCACAAATTTACTATCAAATATAGCTTCGCCAACAGGCTTATACCGATTTGATTTTAAGACGCACCAAAAAAAGGTCACTTATTTTTTTAGTATATCATCTTAATCCGAGTTATTTACAAATTTTCCATTTTAACGAAAGTTTAAAACTTTATCTATAAAACAACTCTACAATTAAAATTTTCGAACTTTATCTAACAACAAAAAATCTAATAAAACCAACGCAGTTAATGCTTCGACAATAGGAACAGCTCTAGGAACAACGCAAGGATCATGTCGTCCTTTACCTTTTAATGTAGTAATATTACCGTCTTTATCTATTGTTTGTTGTTCTTGCATAATAGTAGCAACAGGTTTAAAAGCAACTCTAAAATAAATATCCATACCATTACTAATACCACCTTGAATACCGCCAGAAAGATTGGTTTTGGTAGTGCCGTCTGCATTAAATAGATCGTTGTGGTCAGAACCTTTCATCGAAGTGCTACAAAAACCAGCACCATACTCAAATCCTTTAACAGCATTTATTGAGAACATGGCTTTAGCTAATTGTGCTTGTAATTTATTAAAAATGGGTTCGCCTAAACCGATAGGTACATTTTTTGCAATACAAGTTACGGTGCCGCCAATGGTATTACCTTCTTTTCTTATGCTACCAATAAGCGAAATCATTTCTTCTGCGATAGATGTATCAGGACAGCGAACAATATTACTTTCTACTTTACTAAAATCTAAATCTTGGTAAGGCTTAACCAAATAAATACTGCCAACGGAAGAAGTATATGCATTAATTTTAATGGTATTTACTAAATGATTAAGTACTTGTTTCGCAACAGCACCAGCAACTACCCAATTTGCAGTTTCTCGAGCAGAAGATCGACCTCCACCACGAAAATCGCGAATACCATATTTTTTCTGATAGGTGAAATCGGCATGGCTAGGTCTAAAAACGGCATTATTATGTGTGTAATCTTTCGATTTTTGATTCGTATTTTGTATTTGAAATGAAATAGGAGTTCCTGTTGTTTTTCCTTCAAAAATACCAGATAAAAATACGACTTTATCCGCTTCTCTACGTTGTGTGGTAATTTTAGATTGTCCAGGTTTACGTCTATCTAATTCAGATTGTATCTTGTTAAAATTAAGGGCAATTCCAGCAGGACATCCATCAATAATTCCGCCAATAGCGATGCCGTGAGATTCGCCAAAAGTAGTAAGTTTAAAAAGATTTCCGAAGGTGTTATTCATGTTGTGAAATTTAATTACTGGCTTGTGTCAGTAGATTAATAATATCGATGTAATTTTTGTCCTTAGCAATGTCTAAAGCAGTTTTTCCGTCGACAATACCTTTTGCATTTATTTTAAGATTAGAAAATAGAAGTAACTCTTTTACAATATCTTTTTTATCAAAATAAACAGCCATCATCAAAGGAGTTGGATGATTGGCAATAAAAGCATCTCTTTTCGCTTCTCCATCGTTTGGTAAAATTCTTAGGTTGAGATTGGCATTGTATTCACGAAGTAAAGTAATTACGTTAGTAAAACCATAATATGTAGCAACATGAATAATTGAAGCGCCATCTTTATCTTGAATATTAGGATTCATACCTTTTTTAAGTAAAGTAGTTAAAATACGCATTCCTACTTCTTTATCTTTTTTAATTAAAAAGAAACTTAGAAAGTTTAAAGGTGCTTTATTATTTAAAATTTGAGCCTCAATTTTTGGATTATAACCATGGTTTAAAAGTAACCGAGCAAAATCACTTTTTCTTTTTTCTAAAGCCCAATGCATCGCAGTACCATATTTAGAAACGATATTAACATTAGCACCGTTTTTGATTAGAAATTCTCCAATTGTAGTATTTCCTTTTGTGGCAGCCAAAAAAAGTAACGTAGTACCATCTTTATCAATATTATTTTTAAGAGAAAATTTATTTTTTTTAAAAACTTGTAAAAAAATATCTGTAGAATCGTTTTCAATTAATTGTTCTAATCGTTTTTTAAGTAATGGATTACTCTTTTGTATTTTCTTTACTGAATTGCAACTAGTTAATGTATAAATAATTGTAAAGATAAAAAGATAAATTATTTTTTTCATTAGGAAGATATGAATGTTAATTGCACGTAAATTTATTATTTTATTAGAAATATTGACCTGTTTTTTGAATAAATTTTAATCACATTTAAAAAGTAAACAAATTCGGCATCCATAATTTTAAAGCCATAAAACTAACCATAATAATTAAAAACCAGCGTACCAAACCATCTCCTTTTTTAACAGAATATCTACTAGCAAGCCAAGCACCAGATGCATTACCAATAGCTAATGTTAAACCCATCATATAATCAATTTTATCATTATAGGCATAAATTACTAATGCAGAAAGGGTATATAAAATGACAACAACTGCTTTTATTGCGTTGGTTTTAACTAAAGAAATATGTCCTATACTATTTAACGCTAAAATAATAAAAATACCAGTTCCTGCTTGAATAAAACCGCCATAAATACCAATAAAGAAGAAAGTACCAATTTGTATCCAAAAATAGTTACCCTTAGTCCTTTCTTGTAATTTTGTAAAAGAAGTTTTTGGTTTAAAAATCATATAAACGACAATAAGAACCATTACTACTGCTAATATTTTATTAAAAATTTCATCTTTAAAATAGATGGCACCCAAATATGCGCCAACAATAGCACCAAATAAAGCAGAAACTCCCATCCAAATACTAAATGGAAAAGTATGGATTCCTTTAGATTTAAAACCAGCGGTAGAAAAGAAATTCTGAATTAAAATAGCAATGCGATTGGTACCATTTGCAACAGAAGAAGGCAAACCCATAAAAATAAGCATAGGTAAGGTAAGCAATGAACCACCACCAGCAATTGTGTTGATAATACCAGCAATAAAACCTACAAAAATTAAAAGAATGTGTTTGTAATTAATAAAATCCAAATTAAATATACTTTATAAATGTTAAATATTGATTTTGAATGGAGTACTATCTCCCATATCTTTATAATTTATCTTAGACCAGCTTCAATAGCCATTTCAAAAAAATCACTAAGTGTAAAACCAGCAGCTCTAATTTGTTGAGGTAAAATACTTTCGGTTGAAAGTCCAGGAACGGTATTAATTTCAATAAAATGAGGTTCGTCATCTACAAAAATATAATCTGCACGTGAAATTCCTTTCATATTTAAAGATTGATAGACTTTTTTTGCAATTTTATGTAATTTTTTATGTTCTTCTTCCGTAATTCTTGCAGGTGTAATCTCTTGAGATTTACCTAAGTATTTTGCTTCATAATCAAAGAAATCATTTTCTGAAACAATTTCTGTCATTGGCAGAACTTTAATTTCGTCATTAAATTTATACACACCAACAGAAACTTCTTTACCATCTAAAAAAGATTCAATAAGTACCGCATCATCTTCTGCAAAAGAAAAATCTATTGCTTTTGCCAAATCTTCTTTGTTATAAATTTTTGAAACTCCAAAACTAGAACCAGCATTATTCGCTTTAACAAAACAAGGCAAGTTTAACTCTTTTACAATAAAATCAATATCAATGGTATCTCCTTTGTTTAGATAAATAGATTTAGCAGCTTTAATACCACACTCTCTCAAAACAGAAATAGTATCGTGTTTGTTAAAAGTTAATGCCATACAGTAAAATGGAGCAGAGGTATGTTTCATACCAATCAAATCAAAATATGCTAGTAGACTTCCATTTTCTCCAGGATTCCCATGAATTGCATTAAAAACACAATCAAAAACAAGTTTGTGCTCCTCTAACATTACAGAAAAATCGTTTTTATCTATAGGAAATTCTCTGTTTTTATAAAGTAACACCCATTTATTTTTTAGAATATGAACTTTATAAACATTGTATTTAGCTGTATTTAAGCAATTAGCAACCACATTTCCGCTATTTATGGAAATACTTGCTTCTTTGGAATAACCACCCATTACAATGGCAATATTTTTTTTCATTGGACTTCTTTTATTATTACAAACTTACAAAAAAAGAGAAACTAATTATTTTTAAAAAGACTATATTTGTCATCTAAATTGAATTTTATACATTACCAATGAATAAATTGAAATCTTTATTGAGCAAACCCTTATTAATAACTTTGGCAAAAATGGTTGCTATTATTATATTGTTAGTTATTATACTAAAATTTTGGCTAGGTTTTTCAACAAATCATGGTCAAAAAATAGCAGTTCCAGATTTATCAAAAATGTCTATTTTAAAAATGAAATCGGCATTGGAGAAAGTAAATTTAACGTATAAAATACAAGATACAGCAAGTTTTAATCCTAAATATCCACCGCTTACAGTTATTGAGCAAAATCCTGAATTTGGAGAATTTGTAAAAGAAAACCGAAAAATTTATGTAACCTTAAATCCATCTGGATATAGAGAAATAAAATTGCCAAGTTTGTTTGGTAAAACAAAACGACAAGTAGAAATGCAGTTACGTTCGTTAGGTTTTAAAATAGGGACATTTTCGTATGTGCCAGACAAAGGAAGAAATGTAGTTAGAGGTTTGAGCTTTAAAGGAAAACGATTATCAACGGGAGATATGGTGCCAAAAAATTCTAAAATAAATTTAGTATTAGGAGATGGGAGAAGTGGCTTTGTAACTAAAGAAGTTACAAATGAAGATAAAAAAGATTAATGCAAAATTTACCACAAGAAGAAATGGAAGAAAATGATAATTTATACGAACATTATCGTTTTGAAGCTGCAATTGGACAAGAACCATTACGTGTAGATAAATTTTTAATGAATTTTATTGAAAATGCGACACGAAACAAAATTCAACAAGCAGTAAAAGCAGGTAATGTTTTGGTAAATGAATCTGTAGTTAAATCTAATTATAAAGTAAAACCAAACGATGTTGTACGTGTTGTATTAGCACATCCACCACATGAAAATTTATTGGTAGCAGAAGATTTACCAATCGACATTATTTATGAAGATGACGATGTAATTGTAGTAAATAAAGTTGCAGGAATGGTAGTACATCCAGGACATGGAAATTATAGTGGAACACTAGTTAATGGACTTATTCATCATGTAGAAAATTTACCAAAAAATTCCAATGAAAGACCAGGGTTAGTACATCGCATCGACAAAGATACAAGTGGCTTGTTAGTGGTCGCAAAAAACGAAAACGCAATGCGTAAATTAGCCTTGCAGTTTTTTGAAAAAACAACAGAACGTTTGTATTATGCTTTAGTTTGGGGAAATATAGAAGAAGAGGAAGGAACAATTACAGGACATGTAGGACGAAGTCTGAAAAATAGATTGCAAATGAATGTGTTTCCAGATGGAGAATTTGGAAAGCATGCAGTAACACACTATAAAGTAATAGAGCGGTTTAGCTATGTTACATTGGTAGAGTGTAAATTAGAAACAGGAAGAACACACCAAATTAGAGCACATTTTAAATATATAGGTCACACCTTGTTTAACGATGCACGTTATGGAGGTAATCAAATATTAAAAGGAACAACCTTTACAAAATACAAACAATTTGTAGATAATTGTTTTAAAGTCTTACCAAGACAAGCACTACATGCAAAGACTTTGGGTTTTGTACATCCAACAACCAATAAAATGATGCGATTTACATCGGAATTGCCAGAAGATTTTAAAGGCTGTCTTGAGAAATGGCGAAACTATACCATTCATTTAAAATAGCGGTAATACCAATTCAATTTCAAAATGCGCTAAATAGATTTGAACTATTTTGATGTCGAGTTGGTATAAAACTAAAGTTAAAAATCGAAGCCAGGAATATTTGGCATACCATCTTTGGCAGCAGCAGACATTTCTCTTTCATTAATTTCGTGTGCGTTTTCTAAAGTATTGTTGATGGCGATAATAAGATAATCTTCCAATTCTTCTTTGTTCGTAAATAGACTATCATCTATAGTAATAGTTCTTATTTCACGATTAGCAGTTGCAGTAATTTTTACTTTTCCTCCACCAGATTCTCCATCTACAATAACGGTGTTTAAACGAGCTTTAGTTTCTTCAATTTTTTGCTGCGCTTGTTGTAATTTAGCCATCATACCTTCCATATCTCCAAACATAATATTTGATTTAAGTTTTAATAAGACAAATTTAAGGAAATTTTATCTAAGTTTGTGATAGAATTTTAGGAATCAACAATAATAACGATGCAAAAAAAATATCTCATTATAAGTGTAATTTGTCTTATGTTTGCAGTATCCTGTAAAAATGAAGAAATGAACAGTAAAAATATTAAAGCTCCAACAGTAGAGAAGAAACCAAAAAAAATGGAAATACATGGCGATGTTCGTGTAGATAATTATTATTGGTTAAATGAAAAAGAAAATCCGAAAGTAATAGACTATCTAAATAAAGAGAATGATTATTACGATGCAATAACAAAGCATACCAATAATTTTCAAGAAGATTTATTTCTAGAAATGAAATCGAGAATTAAAGAAGATGATTCTTCTGTACCATACAAATCAAATGGGTATTTTTATATAACGAGTTATAAAAAAGGAGGACAATATCCCATATATTCTCGTAAAAAAGCAGTTGATTTAGATGTAGAAAAAATCGAAGAAGAAATTGTTTTTGACGTAAATGAAATGGCAAAAGAACATGATTATTATACTTTAGGAGGATATAGCGTAAGCACAGATAATCAGCTGGTTAGTTATGGAGTTGACACCGTAAGCAGAAGACAATATGATATACAAATAAAAAATATAAAAACAGGAAAAGTATATCCAGAAGTAATAAAAAATACAACAGGAAGTTCAACTTGGGCAAAAGACAATAAAACACTTTTTTACACACATAAAGACCCAGAAACATTGCGTAGTACGAAGGTAATGAAACATGTTTTAGGTACAGATGTATCTGAAGATGTAGTGGTTTACGAAGAAAAAGACGATACGTATTATACGTTTGTTACAAAATCAAAATCAAAAGAATATCTAATTATAGGTTCTACAAGTACATTAACGACAGAATTCCAAATATTAGAAGCAGATAATCCAAATGGAGTATTTAGAATGTTTCAAAAACGACAAAGAGGATTAGAATACCATATAGCGCATTACAAAGATCATTTTTATATCCATACCAATAAAGACGGAGCAAAGAATTTTAAAGTAATGAAAACACCAGTTACAAAAACAGGATTAGAAAATTGGACAGATGTAATTCCACATAGAGAAGATACATTATTAGAAAGCTTTTCCATTTTTAAAGCGTATTTGGTGTTAGAAGAACGTACAAACGGGTTAGGAAAGGTTCGCATAATGCGATGGGACGATACAGCAGATTATTATTTGCCATTTAATGAAGAAACTTATAGCGTAAGTGTACAGGGAAATCCAGAATTTGATACCAACATTATACGATATAGCTACCAATCGTTTACAACTCCAAGTTCTATAATTGATTTTAATATGGAAGATAAGTCCATGGAAATAAAAAAAGAACAAGAAGTGCTAGGAGGGAAGTTCAAAAAAAGCAATTATAAAAGCGAACGAATTTGGGCAACAGCAAGAGATGGTGTAAAAGTGCCAATCTCGTTGGTATATCGCAAAGATACGAAACTAAATTCGGATACGCCATTATTACTATATGCTTATGGATCTTATGGGTATACTTTAGAAGATCGTTTTAGTAGTATTCGATTGAGTTTGTTAGATAGAGGATTTGTATATGCCGTAGCGCATATACGAGGAAGTCAATATTTAGGTAGAGAATGGTATGAGAATGGGAAATTATTACAAAAGAAAAATACATTTACAGATTTTATAGATTGTGCAAAACATCTAAGTGATAATAATTACACATCATCAAAGCATTTATATGCAGAGGGAGGTTCGGCAGGAGGTTTGCTAATGGGAGCAATAATAAATATGGATGCAGCGTTATTTCATGGTGTTATCGCAGCAGTACCGTTTGTAGATGTAATGACTACTATGTTAGACGATACCATTCCATTAACTACAAGCGAATATGATGAATGGGGAAATCCAAATGAAAAAACTTCGTACGATTACATGTTGTCCTATTCGCCTTATGATAATGTTACCAAAAAGGAATATCCTAATATGTTAGTAACGACAGGATTACACGATTCGCAAGTACAGTATTTTGAACCAGCAAAATGGGTAGCAAAATTAAGAGAGTTGAAAACAGACCATAACATATTGTTGCTTCATACCGATATGAAAGTTGGTCATGGAGGAGCTTCAGGACGTTTTGATGCAATAAAAGATGTTGCAAGAGACTATGCCTTTATTTTTGATTTGGAAAATATTACAGAATAAAATAAAAACACACCATTTTACACTTCCTAATTTAAGTATTTATTTAAAAAATATCTTGTTCATTACTAAAATATTAACTAATTTTGCAAACCTTTTTACGAGTACAGATAAAAAAAAGGAAATAAAACAAATTTTATATAACAATCTTTTGTTGTTGGTGTCGTTTAAAAATCTGATTAACAGCAAAATACAAAATTAATAGTCAGATGACTAAAACAGAAGAAAAAATTGAATTTTACATCGCTGAGATGGAAAAATTAGGAATAAGTTTTGAAAAAGATTTATTTACAAAAGTAGTTAAAGGTTTAGGACCATCTATTTTTAAGAAAGATGCAGAAGTAGTTTCATGTTCAGATGCTGCAGAAGTTTTAACAGTTAAGAAAAATTTCTTAATCAAAAAGCACGGTTTAGAAGACTCCGAAAAATTAGATACAGCAATAACATCTGTATGTGAAAAAATGGGAAAATCAAACAAAAATAAATATCGTGCAATTTTTTATTACATCTTAGTGGCAGATTTAGATTTGGCAGCAAATTATGATGTAGAAGCAAAGAAAGAAGAAGTAAAGAAAACTCCAAAAGTAGAAAAAGTGGAGGAAGTAAAAGAATCTAAAGTAGAAAAGGCAGCAATTGTTGAAGAAACTAAAGAAGCTTCTAAAGTAGAGGTAGCAGAAGTTGTAGAAGAAGTTGCAGAGGTAAAAGAAGAAACTAAAAAAACGGAAGAAGTAGCAGAAACAAAAGAAGAAGTTGTTGCCGAAGTTAAAGAGGAAGAACCAAAAGTAGATCCTGCGGAATTTTTAGCAAATTTTAATTGGCACAAATACGAAGAAGGTATTGAAGCAGTAGATGCAGATAAAATTGCTGCATTTGATAAAGAATTAGAAGGAATAGAAGGTTTAGTTGAAGAACGTCAGTTAATTGATGGAGAAGTTGTTAGAATGACTGATCGTGAGGCTATCATTGATATTAAATCTAAATCAGAAGGTGTAATTTCATTGAATGAATTCCGTTATAATCCAGGATTAAAAGTTGGAGATACAGTTGAAGTTTTAGTAGATAAGTTAGAAGATGCAACAGGTCAATTGGTATTATCGCATCGTAAAGCACGTGTAATTAAAGCATGGGAAAGAGTAAATGCAGCACACGATTCTGGAGAAATTGTTACAGGACATGTAAAATGTAGAACAAAAGGAGGAATGATTGTAGATGTATTTGGTATTGAAGCATT
>JALSLK010000065.1 GCA_026988355.1 Flavobacteriaceae bacterium | reverse complement strand
TATTTTTATAGTGCTAGTATCAAAAAAAGGTATTAGATTTGCAGCCTAAATCGCGGGATAGAGCAGTAGGTAGCTCGTTGGGCTCATAACCCAAAGGTCACTGGTTCGAGTCCAGTTCCCGCTACTACGTATCAACCTGATACACAAAGTTTTAAAATTATTTGCCGCAATGAAAAGGCGGCAAATAAAAATAACATACCTACAATAGTACCTATTTTAAAACGTTTATACTTCATGCGAAGTAATTTATCCTCCGAAGTAAAAGTTTACATTCCAAAAATAAAAGGGAAAGCCACATTAACAAAGGACTGGTATGTCTATTGTTATTTTACAAACCCAAAAACAAATAAACGTGATTATAAGTTTATGATTAAAGCAGGTATTAATCGCAAAAAAACTTTATCCGAAAGACGCAGATTTGCTAAAGATGTTCAAAGAGCATTAATTTATAGTATTGAAGTAAATGGGTTCTCCCCTTTTGAAGATAATAATGCTGCTGATTTTGAAAAAATTGAAATTTCTGTTTTAAAAGGCTTACAAATTGGATTTGATAATAAAAAAGAATCTTGGAGTATTCAAACATTAACATCTGCAAAATCTCATTTAGATAGATTTATTGAATTTATAAAAGAAAATAAGCTACAACATTTATTAATTTCTAAAATTAACAAAAGACATATTACTACATTTTTAAATGAACTAATAAAAAAAGGAAATTCTCCAAAAACTAGGAATAATTATAGAGCTACCTTATCATCTATTTTTACACAGCTTGTTAATGATGACTATTTAGACCGCAATATTATTTTAAATATTCAAAAACTAAAAGCTATACCAAAAAAGAATATTGCTTTTAATAAAAAACAACTTAAAGACATAAAAAAATATCTATTAAAAAACGATCCCTATCTATACGAATATATTCAATTTGTAGGTTATGCCTTTTTAAGACCTATTGAAGTTTGCAGAGTTAAATTAAAAGATATTGATATTGATGGTAATTTTTTACGTGTTCATGCAAAAACAGGACATCAAACCGTTTACATAATTGACAAATTGATAGATATTATTAAAAAGTATAAAATTGGTACTTTAGACAAAAATATGTTGCTTTTCACTAAAGATAATAAACCTTACCATTGGACGACAAAAGAAACTGATAGACGTACTTATTTTGGAAAACGATTTTCTAAACTAAAAAAAGCACTTGATTATGGCGAAGAATACTCAATTTATAGCTTTAGACATTCTTTTATTTTAGATTTATACAACAGCTTCATAAATTCTGGTCTAACCGTATTACAAGCAAAACATAAATTAATGTCTATTACTAGACATCAATCCTTATCTGGTTTAGAAAATTATTTACGTGGTATTGGTGCTATTTTACCTAAGGATTACTCGGATGATTTTACTTTGGAGTTTTGATTACTATTTTTTACAAAAAATGATTGAATTTACGATTCTTTTGTAATTGACTAATATGTCATTGTTTTGTAATTTTATAAATAACAAAAATTAAATTGTCTATAAAACAAGGCTGCCAAAATATTTTGGCAGCCTTGACATTAATATACTAATAGTTTCCCTTTATTTGTAACAAAAATTAATTTCTATATATTACTTGGTAAAACTAATATAAATTATTCATTCAAAAAATACCTAATTGTAGGTATTTTTTGAATGAATAATCAATTTATCACCAATTAAATCATCCGCTTATAAAAAATATTATATTTCAAAGTATGAATATCTTTATTTTGATAGCGATTTTTAGTAGCAACACAATAATTTTCTTTAAAATCCTGTGATTTTTCAACCTTTAAAATAATATCGCCATCAAATTGCGCATCGCTTCCTCCTCGCATTTCTCCTTTTTGTGTTAGTTGATATAAAACAATAAATAATTTACCATCTACTTTTTTTCTTAAATCTTCGTCGAGATCTATTCTTTTAAATATTTTTTTGAGTTTTTTAAAGCTATCAATAATAATAACATCATAATCTAGTATTAATTTAATTAGTGCATTGTAATTATTATCCAATTCTGAAATTGGAAAGAAATTATTTTGAGCAGATTTTGAAATGTATTTCCGTACTTTTCTTTTAAATAAATCACTTTCCTTATGCTCTTCTAAACTCAAACATAATACATCATAACGATTAGAAGCAAATTCGTGAGCGAATTGAAGTGCTAAAGTTGTTTTTCCTGCTCCCTCTGGCGCAGATACAGTAATAACGACGCTTTCTTTTGGTTTTATCTCAACATTACCTAATAACTGTTTTATTGCTCCTTTTATCTTATAATATTCTACTGGAGATTTCTTTATTTTTTCTTGCTCTGAAAATGGTAATATTTTTTTTTTATTTTTTTTTGCCGCTCCCAGTAATGCATATTGACCATTTTCATTAATTATTGCTTTTGACTTTTTTTGTGGCTTCTTCCTACGTGCAATAACTTTTTGTAAATATTTAGGCACTCCTTTTTTATTATAATCTAATATATAATTTGCTGCTTTTTGAGCTTCAGCTGAAGCTCTAAAAATAGCTTTATTATTTTCTTTTAACATACCCAAAACCTTTTTCTTCCAACCATTAATATAGGTGCTATTCTTTTTTAGTGTTTTAAGTAAAATACCACTTTGCCCATTTAAAAAAGCCGAACCTAATTCTGCTATTAACTCTTCAAATGCATATTGTGTCGAACCGAACCTATCAAACTCGGTTACTCCAACTCTTCCAACTCGTTTTGCTGCACCAGTAGAATGTACTAACTCATGAAATGCAGTACCGTACCATATTGCAACCTCTTTATATTGCTCCTTTAATGGCATTGTAACTGTATCATTAGATGGTCTATAATTTGGACTTTCTCCACTTCCTATATGCCTTTCAATAATTTTTGGTCTTTTTGGCATAGCTTTAATGATGTTTTCTGCTGCTTCTATTTTTTCAATTTCTGCTTCAAATTTAGTTTCTTTTTTATCTAATTCTTTACGTTTTTTTTCAAAATCTATACCTGTAATATCTCTTTCATTAAAGACATTAAAATATTTTAAAAATGGTATTCTTTTAAGGTCATAACATTCTTTTGATTTTGGTTTTTTACTTGTTTTACATTTCCTATATAGTTTGTTAAATTCTTTTTCGCTTATTGTTTCCTTTCCATTTTTATATATAAAATTGTAATAAACTACCTGCATGGAAGTAGCGTTCTTTTTTAATTTCCCTTTATTATCTTTTATTTGCTTAAACGTAAGCCAAAATAATCGCTCATCATCAATAGGTATTAAACTGTATTTTTTTACTTGTCTTTTTCCTCTTTTCACCAAACCTTTAAATTTTGGATATAGGGTTAATATAAAGGAGTTAATGCCTCGATAATATTTATCGCTATTGTAATTTATTGGTAAAGGCAATTTTATAAATCTATCTTTTCCTTTTTCATTATCTCGTCCACTATACCAAGTTAAATCGCCATAATCATCTATTGCCTTGATTATTTTATCTGTAATCATTTGGTAAATATCATCGTTTGAAATGGGTTTATTTAGTCCTGTGGATTCGTCCTCTCCTAATTCTTTTTGTGTTTTTGTGTCTAAATAGGGTAATCCTAAACCGCTAATCTCTTGTAATTCTATTGTATTAATCGAGAACTTATTTTTAAGATTAATTTTAAAATTATGATGTTCTGGATTCTCTTGTAAAACTTTAGCTAGATTAGTATACATTATTTTAATGTATGTATCTTGCTTAATTTGCTTTTCTTGTTGTAATTCTTGTGTGAATTTTTCTAACTTTTTTCTAGTAATTATTTTACCATCTAAATTGTTATATGTCAGTATAAAATAGCTATTTTTTGTTGTTTTTTCTGTTCTCATTTTTATTCTATTTTAATTCGTGACTTTTACGCTTTGTCCGAATGCCGAAACATCTGCGGTAACCTCTATATTATTAAAATCTCTTATCAATCTAAATACCTGTAACAGACTTATATGTACTTTGAAAACTATATTTCTAATTATAAAATCTGAATTTGCAGGGATGGATATATTGGAAATTTCCGTTGTAGAATTTGCAAAAGGTGTTTTCCCTGGTAATGACAATCTTATATTTTTAATTTTTACAAACTTTGCTTGTAAATCATAAGCTGTTGGATTAATTATTTTAACACTAACTTTTACCGTTTTTGAACTAATATTAACCGATGGAAAACCAACGAGTTTAAATGTCAATTTATTAGATATGTTTATTAATGTATCTATTTTCTTTGCTCCATATAACGAAGCTGCGGCAATTAGTCCTAATATTCCAATAATTACTTTTTTCATTTTTTATCTTTTTTGGATTTACTATAAATCAGCACTGCCGCAATTAAAAAAAAAAGACCAAACGAAGATTTGGGATTATTCTTTATTGTATCTACTACTGTATTTATGTGTTTATCGTATAATTTCGCTACTCTTCTTTTCCATCCTTTTATATAGGTTTTGTATAAATCATAATCCCAAGTCTTGACATTTTCGTAGTATGTATTTCTTGCTGTGGTGTATGCTTCAAATAATTTTTTTTCACTGACTTTGTTTATGGCTTTTATCGTTTTATTTCCAATAATATTATCTTCTACTAAATGAAATCCAAAACTATTATTTAGTGTTTGTTGCATTATTTTACCGCCTTTACTCTTGGCATTAATTACCATATCTGTTAATGTTTCTGCTATTGCTTGAGAGTTTATTTGTGTGGCTTTCACTAGTTTATTCCAATAAATTTTTTTATAAATCTGTAAGGCTTCTGCCTTTGTTATATTTTGCATATCCTGCTCTGTTGGTACACGTTTAATCCATTCTTCATATTGTGGTGCGGATATTCCACGATTTGTACCAACTAATACGCCTTGTGAATTAGTATTCCCTCTCCAATCGGTTGGGTTTTTTTGATAACCTCCCTCTGCTTCTAATAAGTTTGCTTTGAATAAATTAAAATTTGCCATTTTACCAGTTTTTATAATTGTTATTATTTACTTTTTCTAAAAAAACAAACGCTTATTAATCATTATTCGCCCAACTTTTAATACTTGCATCTAAAGTTTTGTTATCGGTCTTTGTAAATGGAATTCTATTTTTTTTACAAAATGCTTTTCGCTCAAAATTTCCTGTTAGCCCATCTTTAAAAGTTGGAATAATATTATTTTTATTTGGTGTTTTCCAAACTTCAAATTTACCCTCGATTGTAAAAATTTCTGTTTGTTTTTTTCGCAAAAACATATACCGTTCTGCCTGTTTTTTTGTTCTAAAAACTCGTTCTCTTTTATATCCTTGTCTTTGTATTACTTCTTTTTTCATGATGTTTGTTTTTATTTTTTTTATTTTTTTAATGGGCTGCCCTATGCTTTTCCCAAAGAAAAATATCTTTGGGTAAACCTATGAACTTCCCAAAAGATTCCTCTTATGGGTAATTCTATGCGCAACCCATAAAATTTATTTTAAAGCATAGTCTATTACTTTACTTGTTTCTGTTTTTATTCCTAACATATTAATAAAACCTAAATATTTACTCTCTTCTATTTCTGCTCCTATGGTTTTTCTTATCCGAAATGCTAATTTTACTTTTGATATATTTAACTGTCTTACTTTATTAAATCCTGTTAAATTTGGGAATCTTAGATTTTTAAAAAACTCTGACTGCCCAAAATCTATAAGCATCTTATCTGATATTATTTCTATTTCTGATTTTCTATTATTCTCCTCTGCATCAAATAATGTTTCGTGCTTATATCCTGCGGTTCTAGTTTTACTAAAATTTGTATTACTGCCTTTCCATTCTTTCTTTCGATACCTGTCTATTAACAATGTGTAGGTCGCTCCCTCTTCCTTATTCTCTTCTAAGTTTTGAAAATCAAACCCTAATAGTGGATAATAGCCTTTTAAGGTGGATGAGAATTTTATGTAATTAATGTTTAACTCTGGTCTGTCATTGTGTATGTAATTCCGATTTGACCAGTAGAATTTTAGAATAATATTATCTATGCTTTTTTGTTGGTATGGAACTATTGAGCCTATCATTTTTTATTAATTTATTGTTACTTCTAACGGTGTTGTACCTTTTAATCCTCTGCTTTTCTTTGCTTTTATTATTCTACCATCTTTCGCTCGTCTATATCCTTTTTTTAGTTTTAAATCTTTGGTTAATCCTTTGTGTTTTTTTATTACTTGCCCTTTTTTATTGTATCTGTATTTCTTTTTGGTGTGTCCTGTTCGCTTATTAATCCCTTTACATTTTACCCTGTTTTTACACACGTATGGACTTGCATTTAAGCCTGTTATTTTTTCTTTTTTTGAAAATATTTTATATAATGCTAGTAAGCCCAAGCCTATAAATAATCCGTTAAATGAATTCTTTTTTGTATCGTTCATAGTGTCGTTATTGTTAATTTCTTTTATTTCTTCTGTTACTTGATTATTATCTACCGATGCTATTATTTCTGTTTCTGAGGTGCTATGTTGTACATACATCAATTTTTGATATTTCTGATGTACTGTTTTATTATTCCAATCAATGTTAAAAGTTTCTATTTTAGAATAATTAGAAGCGATAATATCTATTTGCTGTACTTCTACATTGGTTTGCAATTTGGTCTTGTTTATTACTATTGTTACCAATGTGTTCATTTTTGCTAATAACAATTCAATGGTTTGTCCTATCATATATGGTACGCTTCTATTTGTATTCTCTGATGTAAATTTTACATAGGCTTGCAAGACTGCTATTTTTAGTAATAAATCATTCAGCTTGTTTATAATTACTATTTGACTTAATCTACTTGTATTTAGAACTGTTATCTGACTTGTGATTTTATTTATCGTTGGTATTACATATACTTGCAAAATATTTGCTGCTTGTACCGTTTCTTGTTCTGTTGGATTAAATGCCTCATAATCTCCTAGTGTTCCAATTGGAAATTTTCCTTTTGCTGCGGTGGTAAATTGTGCGACTAATATTGCTGCGACTGCGCCTAATGCTGGATGTATTACTGTGGCTACTATCGTGATTAATCTATGCCACCATCTACGGCGACGTTTTCGCTTTCTTTTTTGTAATTCCATTTTATGATTATTTTTTATTGCTGTTGTTTTTTAGAATGTGAATCCTGCTTTTTCAACAACTGTTTTTACTTTTTTGTATACTGAATAATCCCAAAAGGAATTCAGTTCACTTCTTAACCAGTACACTAAATTCCGAAGCTGATAAGTTTGTAATATTTCTAAGCCTTCAACTGGACTATTTTGTCCGTTGTAATGTTTGTTTCCAAAGGCTTTAAATAGTAATCTGAAATCATCTGAATTTTTAATTTTATCAAACACATCGGAAATTACTTTTTCATCCGTACCACTTAAAAAAATGGAATTGCGGTTTACATTCATAGCATCCAATAATTGTTGTGCGTAATTTGCTGCTGTATTTTGGCTGATGGTCGCATTTGAGATACTGCCATTACCTACATTATTTACGGTATCGTCTATACTTGGATTAAAGGCTTTATAAATACGATACCCAACTAATAACGCTACTAGACCTCCTACCAAATACATGGTTTTTTTTGGATTATTTACCGCTTTTTCTGTGGTTCTTGCAATGCTATTTGTCTTTGTTTTTTCCATCTTTTACATCAGTTTTTTTAACTTATCCCAATTGTTTTGTATTTTTTTTTCCTTTTTTAATTGGATTACTTCTGCTAATATTTTTAAGGTTGCTGTTTCTGCTTCATTTATTATTTTCATATATTTTAGTCTATTTTCTTGCTCAAACCCTGCTCCTATTATTGTGATTGTATTTGCCATTTTATACTTTTTTATGCTTTTGCGTTGTTTGTTTGAGTTTGGAGATTTTCTACTAACTGCTTTTCTTTTAAATACTTCTTATACAAGGTGTTTATATTTAATATTTCTGCATCCGATAATGTTTTTATAAATTCTATAAATGCCTTTTGTTGTCCTGTTAGTTTTTCTTTTTCTTCTCTTTCTGCTGCATTTAATCCTACCTTTGCTACTGTTGGATTTAAGGCTTCTAATATTTGTGGTATTGCACCAACTAATCCTTGTCCTGCTTCGGTTTCTAAGAATGTTTTTTTGTTGTTTTCCAAACCGCTAAAAAGAAGTTTATTTTTTGTCTTTATTAATTTCTCTTTTAACTTTTCGTTTGTCGTTTTTTGTTTCCTATATTTATTTTTTAATACTGTAAAATCTGTTTTTAGATGGTTGTATAATATCTCATTTGCCAATAATTGTGGTACTTCACTTCCTTTTAAACCGCCATACATCGTAGTCTTGTTTTGTAACATTGGTACTGTTGTTGGTGGTTGTTGGATGGTGTTGGTTTCGATATTTATATAATGACTTCCTTTAAATATTCTACTATTTCCATTACTCAAATAAAGTACTGCTTGATATTCTTGTATGGATAATTTACCAAACCAATCTACTATATCTTCTCCTGTGGATACTTCTGCTAAAATCTCCTCTTTGGAATAATTTTTTTTTAGCACTTTACCAGTATCTACATTTAGTATATCTACATAGTATTTTGGCTTATGAAGTCCTAATAAAACGATTACTTTAATTAATTCTTTCATTGTTTAATTACATGAGTTAATATATAATGTGGAGATAGACACTAATACTTTATTATTATCTATGTCTTTATTGTCTTTAAAACTTAGTTTGATATTTTTTGTTCTTACTGGATGGTATTTACTATCTATTAATAGAACGCCATTTACTCCCATACTTGGCGTTATCTCAAACACATCGTTATAGGTAACGGTTGTTTTTCCCAAATTAAAGACTGTTAATGAAGTTAAATTTTCTTGTGTATTTTTTATAATTTTAGTCTTATTAATAACGTATGTATTCAGATCTGTTTTAATCATCATTTTTTAATTGGTACAATTTGTTATTTGTCTGAATGCATATTGTGGATTTATTTTATTTCCGTTAAAATCCTCGTCGAAATAAAATTGAATTTGTCCGTTAAATATACTTGTTAATGGATTAGATGCTGATATTTCAATAGTTACTTCTTCTGTTTTAAAATTTGTTGGTCGCAAAGAGAATAAAAAGATATTTGCTCCTGTACTTCGTTCTAATTCTTTAATATGCGTCCAATCCATAATATCCGTTCCTTTATCGTCTTTTAATCGGATATTTATCGTTTCTAATGGATAATTACCATCTACATAAAATGCAATTCCGATAACATTCCCTTGTGACACATCGGATAAATTTTTCTCAAATCGCTGTTTTTGATTTCCTATTGCTAGATGTAATATTTTTGTTGCGTGTTTCATTTACTTTCTTTTTTAAATCATCTATCTAAAAAAGATAGATGATTTTTATTGTTATCTTCTTTTTTTAAACAAATAGTCCTCCAAATCTAAAATCGAAATAGGTTTTGTAATTTACTGGAGGAACAGCTCCATTATTTGGAATTTTTCCTATTTCTGAACAATCAATAATAATCTCGAAATCTTTTTCTCCATAAATTACAAATGGTTTGTCTAACTTGTAGAATTTATCATCGTCATTAGTAGCAACTCCTCTATGGTCGAATATTGACAATGGCAAACGACATATTTCTCTACTAAATTGTCTTAGTACTACTTCTGAATTTCTAACGATAGAATCCATATCTTTATCAAATAATAAATCGCCTTCTTTACCTGCTTCTAAATGCTTATCGTAACCTATTGCTATTCGATTTACTAACTTTGCTACGCCATTTAGTTTATTACCTTTAAAATTTTGAAGCCCTTTGATTTTATTTGCGTTTCCATCTAAAACATCAATAGTTTGTCCTGGTAATAAATCTACTTGCTTTTTTATTTGGATAAAATTATCTTTTAGATCTGGTCGAGATATATCTAAATTTTTACTATTCGATTTTAAAGCTGTTTTATCACAATATGTGCGTATCTGACGTCTTACTTCTACTGCTTTAGCTTTATAAGATGGTGCAATGTTATGTTCTTGTTGTAGTACATAAAAATCATATTCTTTTAGTGCGTAATTATAATCTTCTCTTGTATTTGCTCTCATTTTATTATTTTTTTTGTTATTTAGTGTTATTTTTATCCGTATACAATATCGTTGATTGCGTATTGTTGTGTTGGTTGTAAGTCTATCGTTTCTGGTTGCCAGTCTGAAATACTTACGTATTGGTCTGCGGCTGCTAGTCCGTCACTTGCTCCATTCATTCCTAGACCTGCTTTTAGTACTCTGTTTATTGTGGTATCTTCTTTTAGTTCTAAATTCTTTTTTGCCACTTCGGAGATAAAACCTGTAAATTGTAATGCTGCAATACCTGAACTGACCAGTTTTACGGTACTATCTTTTGCTGCGGCTGCTACTCCTAGTCCAACTGTTGCAACGCCTATTTTTGCATATTTTGAATAAGCTGTTGGTACTACTTCCATCCCTGCTTTCGCCAACATTAGACCTACTCCTATGACAAGTGCTGTTTTTCCTGCATTTATCAATGTTTCTTGTGTCGGTGTGTCAAAATCGAAATATCCGACTTCTTGCTTTTTTCTTGTTTTGCGTCTTTTTGCCATCTTTTAACTGTTTTTATTTGTTGTTTATTTATTGCTATTAGATTATGGATAGTAATTTTAAGGCTGCCAATCCTCCTAATACTAAAGGTGTTATATTTTTTTTCTCTCCTTTATTGTTTTCCTCTTCTTTTCCGCCACTTTGCCCTCCTCCTTGTCCTGTTGTGATTGTTTTTTTAATCAAATTAAAGTTCGGTTTAGTAATCGTTCTATTATCTCCGCCAAATTCTGCGTTTAATAGCGCATTACCATATTGTTGGATGTTTGTGGTATTTGTGGTATTTCCTATTTTAGTGACTGTATAATTAAAACCCAAAGTGATTTTAACACTATTTAATTTACTTATGAATTGCTGTGCTGCTTCGGCTACTTTTGCTATTCTACCGTCGCTGCAAGAATCATATCCTCTAGTTCTTTTTTGCTCCGCCACGTTATATATGTTGTATGCGATGGCTATATATTGATTTAATGCTATTTTCTTTTCTTCTGTACTGGCTGTTGCGGATTTAAGTACATTAATTCGTTCTATGATGTATGTAGTCATAAATGAAATAACACCTTTCATTCTCTCTTCCGTAACCGCATGACTTCCCCAACAGCTAAAATTCAAGCCTTGTACCCAACTCCAAACATCTTCTAACCAAGCGTAATCTTCCTTTTCTCCCTCTGCTCCATTTAATCCATAATTGGAAAATGTAACTGGAATTTCTCCTACCAAAATACCGCCTTTAATTCGTCTGAATTCTGCCGATTTATTTTTTGATAGGTAATAATTTACTGCGTTTTTGAAATTTAATAATACGCTTGGAGACGCTCCTTTATTTTGTAGTTTGCTAAGTAAATTATTAAATTCTTGTATAAATTTTAAAGCATCCGATACTGACGCATTTAGTCCGTAGTGTGGAAATTTATCTGCCATAATTAATATGTCTTTTTTCTTTATATATTGTACTTCACTTTGTTCTCTTTTTGTGCCATCTATCACATAATAACCATCCTTTAAATTGTTGGTTTTTTGATTTTTTGGAATGACAATATACACGTGTGAGTATTTGTTTGGTTTTATATTTGGCTGCTTTACTTTACGATAGCAAAAATTGATATTTTTATTTAATAGCAATGAGCCGCCAAATAGTGAATAACTCTTACAATCTAGTCCGTTTAATCTATCTGTATAAGCACAATCTGGACTTTTTAATTTTTGTTCGTATCCATCTGCTTTATATTGCAAATAATGGTATAGAAAATTTTGTATTTCTTTTGTTTTACTTGCTAGATTTTTATTTGTAAATTTGGTTGCTAATTTTTTGGTTTGATTTTTATACTTATAAGTTCGATTTTTCATTAATTTTAAGGTTAAATCGGTTGTACCATAGCCTAAATATTCGACGGCACAATTCGACTTTTGAAAATACCTATCGTATCTTGTAGATGTATTTATATTTCTCCTTAAATATTCAAACATTATTTTCTTTTTTAACTCTATAATATGCTGTAACAATAGGCTAACTATGGTAAAAGTATATTGGTATTTTTTAGCGATGGTTTACTTTGGTCTAGTTTGGTTTAGTTTAATTCGCTTTGGTTTAGATTGGTTCTACTTATGTTAGTTTGGTTCATTTTTTTTTGTTATTTTTGAGGTAATCATCTGCAAAATGATATAAATAACAATCAAAATGGATATGAATAATAGCCCATCTAAAAAAGCAGAAGAAAATAATAATGCTTATAAAGCTGTCTATAAAAAAGATATTATTATTATGTGTCGCCCTAGACCAAGAAGAATTATACAAGATATAATTAAAGAATTTGTTAATGAACATAACAATTTACCAACAACGAAACTAAAAATTAATTTACGAGGGCATACAATTCCTTACTGTGTCTATAAAAAAATTGTTGCTTTCTTTGAAAATAATTAATTCTAATTTATAAAGATTACGGTCTATTTTTTTTGATTGGTTCTAATTTTGACACTTTTAAATAAAAAAAATAGAAAAACACTACTTTTTAAAGAAAAATTATATATTTTTGTATTTATAATAGCTTGTCTACAAGAATTCTTCCCCTTTTATTGTAGCAAGACCCTATTTTTTATATATTTACGTTTAAGGAAATTATTATTTTAACGTAAATTTTTAAAAAATGAAAAAAGTATTTTATGCTATTGCATTATTATTTGTATTGGCAACATTAAATTCATGTTCAGACTATGAAAACAACGCAGACATCGAAAATCTCGAAAACCAAAAAGCACTCGACACAGGACACGACGAATATGGAGATGACCAAGAAGAACCAGAAGAAGAAACAGGGGCAGGAGTTAACGGTTAAAAGCCTTTTAAAAATTAGTTTTTTAAGTTTGGCAATGGCTTTTGTTATTGCCTATACTTTTTCTACTGAATTTTTCCCGAAAAAATCCAAAGAATTAATTGCACATAAAAAAACCTACAAACCCATAATTACTAAAAGAGACATAGCACTACAAAATGCTATTTCTTTAGAAGAAGTTAAAGAAATTATTGCTTCTTCTAATAAAGAACTACAAAAATATACCAAAGAAAAAAATAACATCATCGCTAAGGATAGGGTTTTAGGGTATACTTCTTTAAGAGTTTTTCTATTAAGTACTGGAGATAATTTATTAAGTTTTACTGTATCTCTATTTTTTCTTTTTATTGTTGTAAATCATATTAATGATAGATTGATGAAACGTTATTATTTAATAGCCTCATTTGTTTTTGTGGTAACAGCTGGTTATTGGTTATTTTGGAGTGTCTTAAATTTTTCATTAGATCCAAAAAGAGGTTTTGACTTCCCTAAATCTTGGTATTACATAAGTATTTATATTTTACCAACTTTGGTGTTTTTTACAGCGTATTTTTGGAACAGTCTCAAAACTTGTGGGATTTTTATATTTAGGCAAATAATTTTTGTAATCTAAACATGAAGAAATCCACTTTTCTGACTCCTCTTAATTGTGTTCTAAACCCTTTTATTTTAGCATTAAA
>JALSLK010000064.1 GCA_026988355.1 Flavobacteriaceae bacterium | reverse complement strand
AGCTTATATTGTTCCTATGAAACAAGAAGACTATATGGCAATTCCTTCTCAAATAGTAAAAGTTAAAGGTCTTGAAGTTATACAAATTCGTTAATTAATTTAGAAAATGAAACACGATATTATTTTATTTATTAAATCCTATAAGCCAGATTTTAAAAATGTTTTGAACTTATTAGAAAGCATTGCTAAACATAACAAAGATAAAATCCCAGTTTTTTTGTCGGTAAATGATGAAGATTTTTTATTTTTTAAAAAGAACATTTCATTTAACGTGAATTTATTAAAAGATTCAGATGTCGTAAATTGCAAAATTGAAGATAAATGGCGTTATCAGCAAATTGTAAAGTCTTCTGTACATAAACTTAATGTTTGTGATGCTTATTTAGCTTTAGATTCTGACAGCGAGTTTATCACCGATTTTTATAAAAAAGATTTTCTTTATAAAAAAGGAATTCCTTATACCGTAATGCATGAGTCTAAAGGTTTTCAAGAAACTATGGAACGTATTAATATAGATTCGAATGCACTATTTTACAAAGAAGCAACAAGAGCAACAAGAATACTATTAAGTATTAAAGACACTTCAAAAATATGGGACTATGGACCTTCTCCATATCTGTGGTCTACATTTGTTTGGCAAGAAATAGAAAATTTTTTAGAGGGAGAAGGTAAAACATTGGAACGTTTTTTAATGGAGATAAGTAACATTACTTCTCCTAGTGAAAATGTGATTTATGGAGAATATCTTCGTGTATTTAAGCCTATGGAAATTATTGCAATTGGCCCATTGTTTAAAGTTTATCATTATAAAAAACAATATGTGTTAGAGCGGAAATTTCATAAGTTAGAAAAATTAAAAAAAGTGTATTTGGGACTGATTTTTCAAAGCAATTGGAAAAAGCATTTTTGGCATAAGTTTTTTTAGTACTTTTGCAGACCAATTAAACCAATAATGACTCAAGAAGAAAAAATCACTAAAGCGCTTAATAAAGCTATATTTAAAACAATACAAACAGTTTCTGATCAATTAAACTTAGAAACCTATGTAATTGGTGGTTTTGTACGTGATTTATTGTTAGATAGAGGCAAAGCCAAAGATATAGATATCGTAACCGTTGGTGATGGTATTGTATTGGCACAAGCAGTAGCTGATAAGTTGGATAATGTTTCCAAAGTTCAGGTGTTTAAAACCTATGGAACAGCCATGATAAAAACAGGCGATGTGGAGCTAGAATTTGTAGGGGCTCGCAAAGAGTCTTATACTGAAAATAGTAGAAATCCAGCAGTGTCTAAAGGAACATTGTCCGATGATCAAAAACGGAGAGATTTTACCATTAATGCTTTAGCAATTAGCTTGAATAAAGCAAATTTTGGAGCGCTTTTAGACCCATTTAATGGTTTAATTGATTTAGAAAACAAACGTATAAAAACACCATTAGAACCAAGTATTACATACTCGGATGATCCTTTGCGAATGATGCGTGCCATACGTTTTGCTACACAATTAGACTTTAAAATTGAAGCAGAATCATTAGCTGCAATTACAGCAAATAAAGATAGAATAAAAATCATTACCAAAGAACGTATTGTTGTAGAATTGAATAAAATATTAGCTAGTAAAAAACCATCTATAGGCTTTTTATTGCTAGAAAAAACAGGTCTTTTGCCTTATATTTTACCAGAACTTGCAGCCTTAAAAGGTGTAGAAGATATACAAGGGCAAAGCCACAAAGACAATTTTTATCATACGCTAGAAGTTGTAGATAATATTGCTAAAACAACCGATAATCTTTGGATGCGTTGGGCAGCACTATTGCACGATATTGGCAAAGCACCTACAAAACGATTTGACAAAAAAGTAGGGTGGACATTTCATGGTCATGAGTTTTTGGGTGGAAAAATGGTGCAAAAATTATTCAAAAGACTTAAAATGCCCTTGAATGATAAAATGAAATTGGTCAAAAAAATGGTTCAGCTG
>JALSLK010000063.1 GCA_026988355.1 Flavobacteriaceae bacterium | reverse complement strand
ACAATGACTTTTTTAATCTTTTTCTTAATTTTATTGAAATTAATTTGTAATTAACAAAAAATCAACCGTTTAATGAAATGTTAATTGTCTAAACTAATCCCCACGTAAAAACTATATACAAAAATATCACTTTTACTAAATCTTGTAAATCAATATCATCCTGTTAATAAATATGAAAATTTTTAAACCTTTTTAACTCGTTAATTAACCATATTAAATATATTTATCAGGTTATACCAACTCAACATCAAAATACGCTATAAATTATTTATCTTTTCACGGTTTTACTGCACTTTAAATTTAAACCATAGTGTATGTTATGCTTGAAATTTCAAGATTGTAAAACATAAAAATAGTTCAAATCTATTTAGCGTATTTTGCAAACTTAGGTTGGTATTAGTTAGTAGATAGTTTCATAAATTATCCTTTATTACTTAAATCTCTTAGCGATTCTTTACTCTTTTTTTTCTTTACTTCCGAAACTTCGAGATTGCGCGGAACTTTGTTATTGCTTAATTCTTAACTTTAAACTGTATCGGAACTACATATTTCATCTGAGCTATTTTTCCATTTACTCTCCCTGGAGTCATTCTTGGTAAGGATTGTATTACTCGAATAGCTTCTTTCTCTACCTTTTTATTTTGAGTTCTAACATATAATACATTTGCATAGCCATTTTTATCTATCACAAAAGAAACTTTAATTTTATTTAATCCTTTTTTTAATCCAACATTTTGAGCTAAATCACTATTAAACTTCTTTTGTACATGTCTAAGCATTTTTGATGTTAAACATTTCTTTTTCGATAATTCGCTTTTCTTTTTCTCACATCCTGGATATATTGGAGAATTCGTAATCTTAGATTTTACTGTGTTATTATTATCGGTTGTACTTTTTTCTTTTACTTTTTTTTCTTCTTCTGTATTTTTAGCGATATCACTTGTACCTCCATTTATGGCGTCCTCACTATTTACGGCATCATTTGCTTCTGTCGCTACGCCATTAATAGCTTCATTTATTTCTTTGACTACTGTGTTATTTATATCTTTATTTTTTGCTAAACTACCATCTTCTAAAACTCTATTTTTTTTCTTAGTTGCTTCTTCTTTTGCAGAGTTATTTTTTTTATTTTTAACCGAACTTGTTTCTTTTTTATCTTTTCCTCTACTGTTGGAGTTTACAATTCCTCTTGAATTACTTCCTCTTAAGTCTACTTCATAAGTATTTGCTATGGAATCTATCAAATATTGGTTTTGATAATCCAACAATTGACTATTGGCATCTGCCAATTCTATCGAATCTAAATAACTTTTATTTTTGTATTTTGATATAAGTCTTTCTGTTTTTTCTTCTTCAAAAGCTTTTGTATCATTATAAAAATCCAATACTAAATATCCAACTACAAAAAATAATATTCCTGCAATTCCATAAATTATATAATTTAATTTGGACTTTTCTTCTTTCTTTTCTTCTTGAATAGCTTCTTTTGGTACGTCGCTTTTTGCTACATCTGTTTTATTTTTATTGCTTATTGTACTTGGCGCAATAACAACTTTTTTCTTTTCGGTAGTTTCTTTTTTTTGTTCTACTTCTTTTTTCTCTATTTGTTTTTTTTTAATTGGCGGTATTGGTGCTACAATTTTATTTATTTTTTTTCTCTCTCGTTGTGTTTCTTTATTAGCTCCTAAATTATCTGTCTTTTTATTTTCTTCTTGTTTCTTTTCTAATTCACTTATGCTAGAAACAATTAAATCTGAAATCTCGAAAGCAGGTTGTTCTTCTTTTTCTTTAGCTATTGCATTATCTTCCTTTTCAAAATCAGCCTTCTTCTCTGGTTGAGTTTTTGGTTTTTTATCAATAGATTTTGTTTCTATTTTTTTTTCTGAAGTTATTTTCGCTTCATCATCTGATTTTTCTTTTTCGATATATAAACCAGATTTTTTTAATTTTGCTAATTCTAAAGCTGCGAATTTTTTTTCTAAATCAATTCGAATTTGTTCAATCTTAGATTTTACTTCTTTTTTATTATCCTCATTATTTTCCATAAAATAATATTGTATTGTTAATATTTTTACACATTTTTATAAAACAAACCTTTATATTAACGCATATAATAATTCATTTAAAATCCCCTTTGTTTAGCAACAACAAAATTTAATGCAACAAATATATCATTTTTTTTATGTATTGTTTTAATTATTTTTAAACCTTTTTATAAATTAATTGTCTAATCTTTTAAAGAGATAAATTTGACTGAGCATGAATTAAAAAAACAGCAGCTCTAAAGAACTTATATCTACTTATAAAGATTGTTCTGGCATATATGGGTAATTGTTAAAGCTAATGCTGATGGTGTCTTACAAAATGCTTTTATTAATGTTTTTAGAAATATTAATACATTTAACCCGAATTGCTACAAATGAATCTTTAACATTTTTTAAAAAAGAATCTAAAAGATTACATTCTACAATTAATGATAAGGTGTATGCTGCAAAAAAGAAATAATTAATAAAAAAATCTTGAAATTTCGTAAAACTTCAAGATTTTTAAATGCTTTAATGGATTATTACATATTTAGCTATACATTTTTTGTCGCAATTCTTTTACTTTATCATTTGCATAATATTCTTCGAACGTCATGTATCTATCTATTATTCCTTTTGGTGTAAGTTCGATTACTCTGTTTGCTACGGTTTGTGCAAATTCATGATCGTGTGTTGCAAACAATAAGCTTCCTTTAAAATTCTTTAATGAATTATTAAATGCTTGAATGGATTCTAAATCCAAATGGTTTGTTGGTTCATCTAATAACAATACATTTGCTCTTGTCATCATCATTCGCGAAAGCATACATCGCACTTTTTCTCCACCTGAAAGTACGGTACATTTTTTTAAGGCTTCATCGCCACTAAAAATCATTTTTCCTAAAAAACCTCTTAAATAAACTTCTTCTCTTTCTTCTTCGGTTTTTGCATATTGTCTTAACCAATCTACTAAATTTAGATCTCCATCTGTAAAAAATTGAGAATTCTCTAATGGCAAGTATGCTTGAGTTGTAGTAACTCCCCAATTATATGTTCCTTCAAAGTTTGTCTCATTTCCTGAAATTATTTCAAAAAATGCGGTTACTGCTCTTGAATCTTTTGAGATTACTACAATTTTATCTCCTTTTGCTAAGTTTAGATTTATTTTTTGAAAAATTACTTTTTCATCTATTTTTTTTATTAAGTCTTCTACGTGTAATATTTGATCTCCTGCTTCTCGTTCTCTTTCAAAAATAATTGCTGGATATCTTCGACTTGATGGTCTAATATCTTCTACATTTAATTTCTCTATCATTTTTTTTCTACTTGTCGCTTGTTTTGATTTTGCAACATTTGCGGAGAAACGTCTAATAAACTCTTCTAGTTCTTTCTTTTTATCTTCTGCTTTTTTATTTTGTTGTGCCCTTTGTTTTGCTGCTAACTGACTTGATTCGTACCAAAATGTATAATTTCCAGAGTAATGATTTATTTTGTTGTAATCGATATCGGATATGTGTGTACAAACGGCATCTAAAAAGTGTCTATCGTGGGAGACTACTATGACTGTATTTTTATAATTTGCTAAAAAGTGTTCTAGCCAAGAAATTGTTTCGTAATCTAAATCATTTGTAGGCTCATCCATTACCAACAAGTCTGGATTTCCAAATAATGCCTGTGCTAACAATATTCTTACTTTTACTTTCCCTCCTACATCTTTCATTAAAGTATGGTGCATTTCTTCTAAAATACCAACTGAAGATAACAATGTTGCTGCATCACTCTCGGCTGTCCAACCTCCATTTTCTTCATAAACTGCTCCCAATTCTCCAGCTTTGATTCCGTCTTCTTCATTAAAATCTGGTTTTGCATATAGGGCATCCATTTCTTGTTTTATATTGTATAATGGTTTATTTCCCATTAGTACGGTATCTAAAACATTAAATTCGTCAAAAGCAAAGTGATTTTGTGATAAAACAGACATTCTTTTTCCTTTTTCTAGAGAAACATTTCCGCTTGTTGGATCCATTTCTCCTGCAATAATTTTTAAAAATGTTGATTTTCCTGATCCGTTTGCTCCTATTATACCGTAGCAATTACCATGTATGAATTTTGTATTAACTTCGTCAAAAAGAACTCTTTTTCCGAATTGAACTGATAGATTGGATACTGTTAACATGTTTCTATATTTTTTTTGCAAAAATACTCTTTTTTTTGACTTTTGCATAAAGACGCTTCTTGACTTTTTCTTTTTTTTAAGATTTTTATTTTATACTTTTTCTGTTATTTTATAGTAACTTATACTCTTTTAAACCTGAGTACGACCTAAAATTCAATTTACTAAAAATGAAGAAATGGTGAGATTTGAAGAATATTTTTTAAGGTTTAATCTGTTATTTCTTAAAATTTATTCAAAATAGATTGTCTTTTATTTGTTTTTCCTTCGGGTTTGATTATTTTTCTCCTAATCTCGCTAAATTTCTTTGAATTATCTAAATAATCCTTCTAAAATTCATCTTCGTCTATAAAAAACCAATCTAAACTACAAACAAATTATTAGGCGAATTCAGGTTTTAACTTTCATTTAACAACAATACATAATATATATTAATAATTTTGTTTTGATTATATATTTTTTTATGCAATTCTATTTCAGATATTTTTTAATTTCATTTCTTTTGATTTTTATCTTTGGATGCAAATCTTCTGTAAAAAATGATGTGACTTATTTTGGTGGACATATAAAAAATCCAAAAGATATTGATGTTACCATATATAAAGACGATATTGAGATTGCATCTACAAAATTAAATCAAGATCAAAAATTTTTAATTAAAATAGACAGTTTAAAAGCTGGTTTGTATACTTTTAAAAATGGCGAGGAGTTTCAATACATCTATTTAGAACCTAAAGACAGCTTATTAATTAGATTAAATACTTGGGATTTTGACGAGTCTTTGGTTTTTAGTGGAAAAGGTGCCGAACGCAATAATTTTTTAATTCAACTATTTTTAGAAAATGAAAGTCAAGAAAAGTTATACTTTGACTATTTTAGCCTTAATGAGGCTCTTTTTATTAAAAAAACAGATTCTTTAATCAAACTTAAAACAATTCAGTTTAATCAATTTAAGGATGGTACTATAAAACAATCTAAGGAGTACTTCGATCTTATTTATACTGCTATTTATTTTCCTGTTTTTTCAAACAAAGAAAAATATCCTATTCATTACAAACATATTCATCATTTAAAAAAATTACCTACTCTTAGTAAAGATTTTTACAAGCATCGAAAAAATATTAATCTAAATCATAATTTATTTACAAACTATTATACGTATAAAAATTATTTATGGAATACTATTTATAACACCTCGCTCTACAAACAAGAAATGGATAGTCTTTCTGATTTATCGGTAATCATTTTAAAACAAATTTCAAAAATAATTACCAAAGAAAAATTAAAAAACACCATGCTACAAAAAACCTTTATAAGTAGCTTAATTGATAATTCTTGTACAAAAAGTAATGGTAAAATTGCACAGCGTATATTTTTTGAAAATTGTACCGACAAGGATACTAAAAAAGAAGTCATCAACTTAATTAATGCAATTAATACATTTAAGAAAGGTTCTAACCTTTTTTCTTTTCGACTCAAAAACACACGAGATAAAACTCTCAATATTAAACATATTATTACTAAAAATACGGTTATCTATTTTTGGCCTAAGGAATTAAATCATATTCAAAATATGGCTAAAAGGGTAAATTATCTTTCAAAAAGGCATCCCGACATTCGTTTTATCGGAATTGATTTTCAGCTAGATAATTACAATTGGAAATCGTATATTAAAGCAACTAATCTTAATCGCAATAATCAATTTCAATTGGTTGATAAAATCGATAATAAATTCTTCCCAAAAGATATTCCTAGGGCAATTATTCTGGATCGAAATAGTATTATTCAAAGTGATTTTACCTTTTTGTCGCATCACAATTTTGAACAGAAGTTACTCGTCTTTGAAAAAAATGCGCAAAATACTGCTATAACAAATAAATAAACGTACTTTTGCACGCTAATTAAACATTTAGTTTAAGGGTTGTAATTGTCGATTTTTTTACACTTAAATTAACTGTTGTAAAAAATAATCATATTATGCCATCATTTAAAGACTTAGGTCTTAGTAAGAATATTGTAGACGCTTTAGAAGAGTTAGGATACAAGAAACCTACAGAAATTCAAGAACTTGCAATACCACAAATTTTAGGTTCTGATAAAGATTTAAAAGCATTTGCGCAAACTGGAACTGGTAAAACTGCTGCTTTTTCTTTACCTATATTAGAAAAAATTAATACTGATAATAAAGCTACACAAGCTATTATTTTATCTCCGACTAGAGAATTAGCGATACAAATTGCAAAAAATATTAAGGAATTTTCTAAAAATATCAAAGGTTTACATGTTACTGCTGTTTATGGCGGTGCAAATATTTCAAATCAAATTAAAGATCTTAAAAAAGGGGCGCAAATCGTTGTTGGTACTCCTGGTAGAACGGTGGATTTGATTAATAGAAGAAGTCTTAAATTAGGTGAAGTAAAATGGGTTACTTTAGATGAAGCTGACGAAATGCTTAATATGGGTTTTAAAGAAGATATTGATCATATTTTAGACGCTACTCCTGATAAAAAACAAACCTTACTATTTTCGGCTACTTTTCCAAGAGAAGTTGAGGCTATTGCACGAAACTATATGTTTAAACCCGCAGAAATAAGTGCTGGCGAAAAAAACCAAGGTGCTGATACTGTAGATCATCAATTTTATTTGGTTTCTGAAAGAAATAGATATCCTACTCTAAAACGTATTGTAGATGTTAATACTGGAATTTATGGTATTATTTTTTGTAGAACTCGTCGAGAAACTCAAGAGATTGCTGATAAATTAATACAGGATGGTTATGGTGCTGATTCTCTTCATGGTGAACTCTCACAAGCACAGCGTGATATTGTAATGAAAAAATTTAGAACTAAAAAAATACAAATTCTCGTTGCTACCGATGTTGCTGCTCGTGGTATTGATGTTACAGATTTAACGCATGTAATTAATCACAAACTACCAGACCAACTTGAATCGTATACGCATCGAAGTGGTCGTACTGGTAGAGCTGGTGCTGAAGGTATTTCTATTGTAATTGTTACCAATAAAGATAAAAATCGCATCAGACAAATTGAGCGTAAAATTGGCAAACAATTTGTTCAAAAAGAAGTGCCCTCTGGTAAAGAAATTGTTGGTATTAAGTTATTACAATATGCTCAAAAAATAAAAGCGATTAAGGTTAATGAAGATGATTTAAGTGATAATTTTGAAGATATCGCTAAGGATCTTAAAAAATTAACAAAAGACGAGTTGATTAAACGCTTTATTTATAATGAATTAGAACACTTATTGAACTATTATCAAAAAACTCAAGATATTGGTGCTGATACTGGTAGAGAACGTGTTACGGATGAAAACATGCAACGTTTCTTTATCAATACTGGTAAAATGGATGGTTTAAATCCTGCTAGAATGATTGGTTTAGTCAATGATTATTTGGGTGTAAAAGTAGATATTGGACAAATTGAAATCTTAAAAAGTTTTTCCTTTTTTGAAATTCCGAAAGAACATACTGAAGCTCTTCTAAAAGGTTTTGAAAATGCTGAATTTAATGGTAGAAGTATTAATGTAGAAGTTACTACGCAACCTAAAACTCGCAGTAGAAACAGAGATCGTGGTCGTGGTAGAGATCGTAATCGCGGAGACAGAAAACGCTCTAGTGGTAGCGATAGAAACAGAAATAGCAGTAGAGATCGTAATCGTTCGGACAGAAATCGCGGTGCTAGTGATAGAAATCGCGGTGGTCGTGATGGTGATTTTAAACGTAGAACTGAAAAAAGTACTAGACGCAGAAGAAGACGTAGTGAAGATTAAAACTATTAACTACAAAGCTCCAATGGAATTTATTTCTTTTGGAGTTTTTTTTGTTGATAAACATTGAATTTTAAATATTAAAAAACAATCTCCATTTTTTAAATTCATTACTTTTGTTCTAAATTATTTTGATTTGAGCACACTTAAACGTTTTTTTAAAGACACTATTATTTACGGAATTGCTTCGGTGCTTCCTAGAGTTATTACCATTTTATTAGTAAAACTAAAAACCAATGTATTTGCATCGGAAACTTTTGCTGTTGATGTTATTTATTATGTTTATGCTGCTTACCTTAATGTTATTCTAACTTACGGAATGGAAACTGCTTTCTTTCGATTTTTTACAAAAGAAAAAGAGAAAGGAAAAATTATTTCTACAACATTTATTAGTCTCCTTGTTACCACGCTTCTATTTTTAATTCTTGGCTTATATTTCTCGGAAAATTTGAGTGTTTTTTTTGGCTTTAGCAACTCTTTATTTTTAGAGTTATTAATTGCAACTATCTTTTTTGATACTTTGGTTGTCATTCCGTTTGCCTATTTAAGAGTATCTAATAGACCTATTCGCTTTTCTTTTTATAAAATTGGTAATGTAATTATACTTGCTTTTTTTGTGGTTTTCTTTTTATGGATAGTTCCTAAATATCGTATTAACTTACCTTCTACTCTAATCAAAAATTTCGGTAATGCTCCACAAGTAATTTACGTATTTTTTGCTGGTTTTATTGCTAGTTTAATGACATTTATTATGATGCTACCTATCTTATTTAAATTTAAATTAGCATTTGATAAACAAATTTTTAAAAATTTATTACACTATGGTTTGCCTATAATGGTTGGTGGCTTGGCTTATGTAACGAATGAAAATTTAGACAAAATATTATTGAAAAATTATATTGGTGATTCGGAAATGGGTGTTTATGCTGCTTGTTATAAATTAGGTGTTTTTATGACTTTGTTTATTACTGCTTTTAGGATGGGTGCCGAACCTTTTTTCTTTAATCATGCAGATAAAAAAAATGCTAAAAAAACCTACGCTACTATTTTAACTTATTTTACCATTTTTGGCGCCGTATTTATGTTTGTAATTGTTGCATACATTTCTCTTTTTGCCAAAATTGTGATTAGTAGAGAGGAATATTTACAAGCTTTAAATATTGTTCCTATTATTCTTTTAGCGAATCTAATGTTAGGAATTTATCACAACTTATCTATTTGGTACAAACTAACCGATAAAACCAAATATGGCATGTATATTTCTGTATTTGGCGCAATCATTACTATTGTTTTAAATCTTATCTTTATTCCTATATATGGCTACTTGGCTTCGGCTTGGGCAACATTATTTGTATATACATTAATGACTTTTATATCTTACCTATTTGGAAAAAAACATTATCCTGTGCCATACGATTTTAAAAAAGTGCTTTTATATCTTGGTATTTCAATCTTATTTTCTGTACTATCTTTTTATAAGTTTAGAGAAAATTATTATGTGTCTACATTATTATTTATAACCTTTATTGGCGTTATTTATAGTTTAGAAAAAAATACAATCAAACAAATATTAACAGAGAAACATGAAAATTAACATTATAAATAAATCCAAACACGCTTTACCTCATTACGAAACTAAATCGTCTGCTGGTATGGATTTAAAAGCAAATTTAGAGGAAGATGTTGTTTTAAAACCTTTAGAAAGAACAATTATAAAAACTGGCTTATACATGGCTTTACCACAAGGTTATGAAGCACAAGTTAGACCGAGAAGTGGACTCGCTATTAAAAATGGCATTTCCGTTTTAAACGCTCCCGGAACTATTGATGCAGATTACAGAGGCGAAATTGGTGTAATTTTAGTAAATTTATCTAATACTAATTTTACTATTAAAGATGGCGATCGTATTGCTCAAATGGTTATTGCCAAATACAAACAAGCAAATTGGATCGAAGTAAAATCTTTGGATAAAACCAAACGTGGAAAAGGTGGTTTTGGTAGTACTGGAGTATAATTTAATTAGAAAACATGCATACACCTATAAAATATTTGATTTTTAAAATCATGGCTATACTGCTTCTTTTTTTGTGGAGTTCTTGTTCAAAAAAAGTACTTCCTCAATATAATAGCATTAGCGAAATAAATGCTACAATAATAAATAATCGTACTAATAATAGAGAATTTATTCCTAAAGCAATATACAATCCATTATATGTAAGAGTAAATTTTATTTTTTTATTAGATGAAAACGGTAAAGGGAATTTTAATGGTAATAGCGAAGAAAATAATGAAATTTTTAAGCAAATTTTTAAAAAATCGAATGAATTATATGCTAATTTAAAAAACCCCAAAGATCCTATTTGCTATAAAGGAAATGATTTTATTTCGGATACTAAAATCCAACTTCAATTCAAAAAAATGTATGTAAAAGATAGTTTTGCTAGAAATTATCTCAATGCTAAAGGGTATTCCGAAAAGAAAAAAAATGTGGGTTTATTATCTCCTTCTAACAGATGGTACTTAAAATATTTAGACGATAATATACACGATACTATTACTAAAAAAGGAATAAACATCTACAATACAATAAACGCGAAAGCATTAGACGATCTGCTACAAAATAATTCGGAAACTGGATATCTCAACACAATGAAAAATTCATTATCTCAATTTCCATCGTATACCGATTTTAATAGAAGTTCTCAAATAAATTATCCAAATAAATATTTAAAAAGACTGTGGATGGAAAATATTTATGCTAAAAAAAGAAAAGTCTCGTGGGAAAAATTCGTAAAAGGCTATTTTATTAGTCATTATATGGGTTTATCGCACGAACTGGGGCATTCGTTTGGTTTGGGACATGGAAACGAATACCACCAAAGAAATAAATGCTTTAAAGCCATGATGAGTCAGAGTGGAAAATCGCCAAGAAACTACATTCAACCTAGTGAAGTTGGCAAAATGCACAAAGCATTAATGACTAGTAACCTCATCCAATTTGTTACGGAAGATTCTAATTTTGATACTCCTAGAATTATTTCAAAAAATGAAAATTGGGATTTTAAAACCCTTCGTTTTTATCAAAGTATTATTGTAAAACAAAATACTGTACTAATTTTAAATGGTACTGTAATATTTCCTCCTAATGCTAGTATTATCTTAGAAAAAAATGCAGTATTAATTTTAAATAATGCAACCTTAAAAACGGCAGGCAGAAAACCATTTACCAATATTATAAAAAAAAAACATGCGAGAATCATCCGATATTAAACATATTTTCTTTGATTTAGACCATACACTTTGGGATTTTGATACCAATTCCAAGAAGTCCTATACGTTTATTTTCGATAAAAATAACATCCTTTTAGATGTCGATAAATTTAGTGCAATTTATGAACCTATAAATCATGCATATTGGAAACTCTATAGAGAGGAAAAAGTAACCAAAGAAGAGTTGAAATATGCTAGATTAAGAGATACTTTTGATAAAATGAATTATGTTATAAGTGATACATTAATAAATACTCTTGCTAATGCATACTTAGAAAATTTATCAAATTACAATACCCTTTTTGAAGGAACTATTAACCTTTTAGAATATTTAAAACCCAAATATAAATTGCATATTATTACTAATGGTTTTTTTGAAATTCAAACTGCGAAACTTAAAAATTCCAAAATATTAGATTATTTTGATCAAATAATAACATCGGAAAGTATATCTGTAAAAAAACCAAATCCAAAAATATTTTTCCATGCCCTTAAAAATGCTAAGGCTTATACTTACGAAAGTATTATGATTGGAGATAATTTAGAAGCCGATATCTATGGTGCAAAAAATATTGGTATGGATACTATTTATTGTAATTTCACAAATACTCCTCCTTCCACAAACAAGATAACAACTGTTACACATTTATCACAGATAAAAGAGATTTTATAAGTCTCTTTTTAATCTCTAATATATTTTGTAATTTTACTTTTTATATTTCAGCTAATTTATAGCATTTATTTTTATCAATTAACAACAACAGCAGTGAATACTTACAAAATATTCAATGGATATTCTTTTGTGAAATTTATCATCCTATTCTGGATATTTATTTTTTCAACACATATTCATTCACAAAAAACAAACGACTTATTACAAAAATTTACAAATACTAAAAATGATTCTATACGCATAAAAACGCTCCTACAATTATCTGATGAATTTTCATTGATTAATTTAGATTCTACTCTTTTTTATTTACAAAAAGCAGTACTCATTGAAAAAAAGCACCCAAATAGTCTTTTAAACTATAAATTACAAAATAGAATTGGTATCGTTTATTCTAGAAAAAAAGAGTCCGATAGTGCATCGTATTATTTTAAACATGCCATAACAATTGCAAAAAAAGCAAACTTAAAAGAAGGAGAAGCTAGTACATTATTTAATCTTGGAACACTTTATTTAAATCAACGGAAATTTGAAAATGCTTTGTATCAATTTTATAAGGCACAAAACTATTTTGAAGAGCTTAATAAGCACAAAAAAGTATCTCAGATATTAAATAATATTGGAATTACACTACAATCTCAAGATCGATTTCAAGAAGCTTTAGATTACCATAAAACAAATCTCTTATATAAAAAAAAACATAATTTAACTTCTAAGAACGCAATTATCTATTCGAACATGTCTACTAATTTTTTATCTTTAGAAAAAATAGATTCTTCTTTATTCTATGCAAAATTAGCTAGTATAAGTTTTAAGAAAAATAAAGACAATTATGGTTTAGCATTAGTAGAAAATAAAATTGGAATGGTATACCAAAAACAAAAAAAATACAAACTCTCATACAAATCGTATCTCAACGCAATTAAATTATCTAAAGATGTAGATATTAACCTTACAATAGAACCTCTTGTCGATTTGGCTAATTTTCTTCAAAATGAATTAGAGGATAACAAAAATGCTAAAAAATATTATTTAGAAGCTCAAAAACTTGCTAATAAAATTAAAGATAAATACAATTTAGATCGAATTTATTACGGCTTAGGAAAGCTTTACAAAAAAGACGGAGAATACAAACTCGCTGCTAACTATCTTAGTAAAAGAATAGAGTTACATGATAGTATTTATACTATTGAGAGAGATCAAAAAGTAACCGACATCATTGCCAAACACGAAATAAAAGAAAAGCAACAACAAATTAATCTTTTAAATGAAGAGAATAATACAAAAAGACAGAAATTAAAAATTCGTAACTTAATGATTACATCCTTATTTTTAGTGTTAATATCATTACTGTTTTTTTTCTATCTATTAAAACAAAAATCAAAACAAAAGTTAGAGAAAATAGAAAATGAACTCCAAAAATATATTCTACAATTAAACGATCTGAAAAACAGACCAAAAATTAATTCAAAAGAGTTTATAGATAAATATGAACTTACAGAAAGAGAAATAGAAATTCTAGATTTATTAAGTAAAGGAATGTCTTATTCTGTTATTGGAGAAACTATTTTCATTTCTAAAAATACGGTAAAATACCACCTAAAAAATATTTATATAAAATTAGATGTAAAAAATCGAATTGAAGCCTTAAATAAAATTAAGCCTTAAATTTTATCTATTTTATTGATTTTTAAATAATTTTAACATTTTACAAAGTATAAAAACACCAAAACTACCCAAAAGGGTGGGAAATATCTTTTTATGATTATTTAGGTTTGTAATCTAAACCTAACCAAATGAAAAAAATTACAAGCAACATTGTATTATTACTAATAATCTTAAATTTTAATACTACAAATGCACAAAATTTATCTACAACAACAAATAATTATCTTGAACCAGTAACATTACCTAGTTGTGATGCTAACAATCCCGAAGTTCAGTTCATTAACACCAATACAGATTGGAGTCATATTAACGATATAAACAAAAGAATATTTTGTGTTGCGCCTGGTAATTATACTTCATTAGGAAATATAATGATATCTCAAAGTGGTACAGCCAATGACAAAAGATACCTTATTTTACATAATGGAAATAATGTGCATCCAGGAAAGCTACAAACTAATGAATTAGCCTTATACAAATTAACATTAGATAATGCAAGCCATTGGGTTATTGATAGGCAAGCTGCAAATAGAAGTGGATCTATAATAAAAATAACAAACGGATCTTCATTTAATATTATCAATAGGATGTTTACGGATAATGTTGGTCAGTCTGTTTTTATTGGACACCAATGCAATAATAATACAATTCAAAACTCTCGTTTCCAAAATATGTCTCTAAGTGCTCGTAAACATGATGTTATGTGTATTTTATTAACTCATAATTTTAATGCATATGCAGCAGACTATGTAGAAATTAAAAATACTAAAGTTCTGAACAATGAAATCGTTAATCAAAATGATGGACTACACATAAACATAACTATTTCTCAAAGCAATCCTAATGTAAATCAAACAGGAAATATGGAAGGAACTATTATTGATAATAATAAAATATGGGTTACTTCCGATATTTATGTGGATTATAACGGAACACCCAATCCAAACGGAAATCGTATGTATGCAGAAAATGCACTTGATTTTAAAATTGGCTCGGCAAATCCTAATAACCCTATAATGGTTTCAAATAATATTTTGTGGGGTTATATTCCTGCATGTACTACTGATAGTTTTCTTAGTGCTAATGGAATTGCATTAGCGACTCATTTTGGAATTTATAACCTCCATGCAAAAAATAATGTGATATTTAATTCTTATGGTGGTTTTGGAGCTGGTGTAAGTGCAGATTCTCCTTATGCTTTGCAAAATGCCGAAATTACAGATAATCTTTTTGTTGATTGTTCCAATTCTTCAAGACCAAGCTATTCTGCTATTTCCGTTTATGAAGATGATGCCTCTTTAATAACTCGAAATACTATTTTTCGTGGAGACAATCCTGCTATTATAGCTTCCTATAATACAATAAATACAACTAGTCAACATAACATTTTTATCGATGCGCCTTCTCAAGATGTGAGTGGTTTGGGAGTTTACACACCAAATACAGAGTATACCGCTCAAGAAGCAATAACTGCTGGCTATGTAAATGATTTTACTTTTGAGTATGATGTATTTACAACCAATCCAAAAACAATAACATTAGAGAGTGTACTGCAAAGTAACTGTTCTGATATTCCAGTTTCAAACATCATTGTAAATGTAGAAACCTATAACAATGTTATTATAACTTGGGATGGAAACCCTAATGCAAATGTTTGGGTTTATGTACATGAAAACAACACTACTGGCTCACAACATCCTGCGACAAATGGCTCTTATACATTTAATACCTTAGGAGAAAACTACACCTTTACCGTATTTGTACAAGGAGAAAATAATTGTGACGACCCTTTAACTGCTGAGTTTTCTACTTCTAGTACTTTAAATATTGACTCGTACAACTTAAATAACCGTATCAAAATCTATCCAAACCCAGCAACAACAAATTTACATATAACTCAAAACAAAGTAAAAATTAAAAATTATACTATTACAAATATGCTAAGTAAAAAAATAGCTTCTGGTAATTTGGTAAATGCAACGATTGATATTAACTACTTAGAAAAAGGCATTTATTTTATTAAATTAAGTACTGAGAATATTTCAATTAATAGAAAATTCATCAAACAATAATATTAAAATTAATGCATTAGAAAAAGTGTATGCATTATTAAAATGAATCTTTAAAAAGGCCCTAATTCATAAAACGGTAATGTATATTTGCAGCAATCATCTCTATGAAATATAGAGATGGTTGTTTTTTATAATTAAATATTTATATTTGCCCTATATTATACGAAATGGCAACAATCTAATAAATAGACAATATTTTATATATGACTTACGTTTGACAATAGTAATACCTATAACATGAAACTTAAAATAATACCCTTTTATATTTTAATTATTAGTCTCTTTAATTCTTGTATTGGAGATGTAGATTTTGATCAAAGCAAAGATATCATGATTAGTCCTGTTGCAAAAGTTGCCGTATTACAATTTAATGTAAAACAAACAGATTTTATCAATTCGGATACTGGCGAAGAAATACCAGTAAGGCTAGATTTTACAGATATTAATATCTTTAATAATAGCATTGCTGAAAATGATATTGATCATGCTATATTTAAGTTTGAAATTGATAATAATTTTAATAAAAAATTTATTGTTAATTATTATTTAATGGATAATGAAAATACTATTTTAGAAATTATACCTTTTAATGTGGATGAAAATAGTTCTTTAGTTAAAAATATAGAATTTATTAGAGGTACAACATCCTACGATAATCTTATAAAAACAAAACGAATAAATGTAGTTGTAAATTTAGTACCAAATGCCAATACAATGGACAATACCATGTTTTTACATTTCAAATCGGCGTTAGATATCTATTTAAATATCGACAATGAATAGGAAGTATATATTCATCATTCTGTTTTGTTTTGTTATAAATTTATCTTCTCAAAATAAAAAAATACTATTCGGGTTTAATGAAGTGCCACAAACATTAATGGCAAATCCAGGTGCCGAAGTAGATTTTCAATGGCATTCTGGTATACCAATATTATCTTCAAACTATATACATGCCGGAATTTCTGGTTTCGCAATTAATGATATATTTGCAAATGATGGTGTAAATATCAATACCAAAATTGCAACCTTATTGCCAAATATAGATAATGCAGATTTCTATACAATAAATCAACAACTAGAGGTTTTTAATATTGGATTTCGAAGAACAAATAAAAAAGATTATATAAGCCTTGGTTATTACGAAGAATTTGACTTAATCGCATATCACCCAAAAGATTTAGTAACTCTTGCTTACGAAGGAAATCAAGATTTAAATAAAATATTTAATTTACGAGATTTTAAATTTAAAGCCGAAGTACTTGGTGTTTTTCATTTTGGTGTTTCTAGAAAATGGAATAAAAAAATTACTATCGGAGCACGAATTAAACTCTATTCGAGTGCTTTTAATATTACATCAACACAAAATTCTGGATTATTTTTCACCAAAGAAGGAACCAATAATATCTACAGACATCGCATGCAGGAAATAGATTTCACATTAAAAACTTCTGGAGTTATACATAACGAAGCCGAAGTTGAACAAAGTATGTTTAGCAGATTTGTTGCAAGTGGAAATATGGGACTTGGCTTGGACTTTGGATTAACTTATAAAATTAATAAAAACTGGATTACAGAAGCTAGTTTTCAAGATTTGGGTTTTATCAGACACACCAAAAACACAACAGTCTACAAAGTACAAGGAACGCAAGAATATGATGGTTTAAATTTGACTTTTCCAACAGGAAATCCGATAGATTACTTAAATCAAGTTAAGAATGAATTACCTCTAATTTACGGAAGTGAAAAATACACAAGCTTAAGATCACTCAAAGTTAATGGATTAATAGCATATCAATTTGGAGATCGAGATAATGCCAGTTGTTTAAGAACATTTTATGAAAATTCATTTAGAAGTAAAATTGGTTTACAAATTTATAGCATTCTTCGTCCCAAAAGACCACAATTTGCAGCAACTCTTTTTTACGATAAAAAGTTTTCTAAATTCTTAAGAGGTAAAATAACATATACGGTAGATTCGTATAGCGCAAAAAATATTGGTATCGGTCTATCTACACGCATTGGAGTTTTTAATATGTATGGAGCCATAGATAATATTTTAGGACTAACTAATATTGCAAAAAGTAAAAATCAAACCATTAATTTTGGAATAAATATTATTATGGATTTTGATAAAACAAAACCATAATTAAAAATATTAGTTTAACTTTGAAATATTAAAAGTTAAACTAATAAAACCATGATTGAATTAGCGAGTGTCATCATTTTAGGGATTTTAGCACAATGGTTTGCTTGGCGTTTTAAAATACCAGCCATTTTACCATTATTACTTATCGGACTATTAGTTGGTCCTATTTCTACCTTGTTTTCCGAAGATGGTACAAAATGGATTGAACCAATTTGGAATGGTACAAAAGGTTTGTTTCCAGGAGAAAGTTTATTTTACTTCGTTTCCTTATCTATAAGCATTATACTTTTTGAAGGTGGACTTACATTAAAATTTAAAGAAATTAAAAACGTTAGTTCCGTAATTTCAAAATTAATTACACTTGGATCATTAATTACTTTTTTTGGTGCAGGTATTGCAGTACATTATATTTACCATACAAGTTGGCAAATTTCTTTTTTATTTTCTGCCTTAATTATCGTAACTGGACCAACAGTAATTACTCCAATTTTAAGAAATGTACCTTTAAAAAGAGACATTTCAGCAATTTTAAAATGGGAAGGAATTCTTATAGATCCAATAGGAGCATTAGTTGCCGTACTTGTTTTTGAATTTATTAGTGTTGGCGAAGGACATGCATTTACCAAAACAGCACTGCTTGAATTTGGTAAAATTGTATTATTTGGTTCTACATTTGGATTTACGTTTGCACATGCCTTAACTTTAGCTATGAAAAAGAAGCTCATACCTCATTATTTGCTAAACGTATTTTCGCTAGCAACAGTACTTGGTGTATTTGTTTTATCTGATGCTTTTGCACATGAATCTGGCTTATTAGCTGTTGTTGTAATGGGAATGGTAATCGGAAATATTGGTTTACCAAACTTAAAAGAATTACTTTATTTTAAAGAATCATTAAGTGTTTTATTGATTTCCATTCTATTTATTTTACTTTCTGCAAACATAAACATTTCAGACTTACTAGCAATTTACAATTGGAATACCGTACTTTTATTTGTAGCAGTTGTTTTCTTAGTAAGACCAATTGGTGTGTTTTTAAGCACCTATAAGTCTTCCTTAAAGACTAATGAAAAACTCTTTATAAGTTGGGTTGGTCCTCGTGGAATTGTTGCCGCTGGTATTGCATCTCTATTTGGACTAAAATTAGTTAATTTAGGAATTGTTGGCTCTGAATTAATCACACCTTTAGTATTTATGATTGTATTAGGTACTGTTTTATTAAATGCCACTACAGCAAGGTTAATAGCAAAATTATTAAACGTATTTTTATTAAAATCTGATGGTGTATTAATTGTTGGTGCTGGTGAATTTTCTAGGGTTATTGCCAAATACTTAGATCAAAATAATAGACATGTCGTTTTGGTAGATTCCAATATGGGAAATATTAAAAAGGCTAAAGAATTGGGCTTAGAAGCAATTAATGAAGATGTTTTTTCAGAAGAATTGGGCAACAATATCGAATTAAATGATATAGGTTATTTAATGGCTTTAACGGCAAATCCAAAAATTAACCAACACTGTATTTTAAAATTTCAAAACCAGTTTGGCGAGCATGGTAGCTTCCGATTAATTACTTCGGAAGAAAAAAACGATCCAAAAAAGAATCCAAAAGAAGGATTATTTTCGCATACAGACGATTTTGTAAAACTTGCAGAAATTGTTAGAAATAATCCTACCATTCACGAAATAGAAATTGAATCTAATACACATTACGAAGCGCTTATTGAACAAGCTCAAAATAACGATAATTTAGTTCCTCTATTTTTACGTTTGTCTAATGGAGATATAAAAATAATTCCAGCATCTGGCACAGTTACCGAAGTTGATACTGGTTTTAAATTGGTGTATTTAGGAGAAGAATTAAACCAAAATAATAGTTGAAAAAAGAAATTACCACATACTACGACCAACTTGCCAACAATTACGATACAGATAGGTTTGCTAATTCTTATGGAAAATATATAAACAAACAAGAAAATAAAATTGTACGCAAATATCTAAGTCCGAACCATATTAAAAATAATCTCGATATTGCTTGTGGTACAGGTCGATTTTTACTCTTTGCGGATTTTGGTGTGGACATTAGCAAAAAAATGGTCACTTTTTCTAAAGCGAAATTTTCAAAAAAAAACATCCAAATTGCAGATGCCGAAAATTTACCTTTTAAAAATAATGCTATTAATAATGCACTGTCATTTCATTTGTTTATGCATTTGGATTTAAAACAAGTGAAAAACATCGCTAACGAAGTGCATCACGTATTAAATAACGATGGGCTTTTTATTTTTGATATTCCATCTAAAAAAAGAAGAAAACTTACCAACTATACATCAAGCGGTTGGCATGGTGCAAACCAAGCCTCAAAAAAAGATATTTTAAATAGTATTGAAGATAAATGGAATCTTGTTAATTATTATGGTATTGCATTTTTTCCGATACATCGTATTCCATTTCGTTTAAGAAAATATTTTATTTGGCTAGATACTTTTTTATGTAACTCTATTTTTAAAGAATACAGCTCGCATTTAATTTTTATTCTAAAGAAGAAATGAATTTTCGAAAACTTATTCCTAAACCACTAAAATTACAAGTTCAATTATTTAGACGTTTTTTTCATGATTTGTTTTCTGGCACTTTGTTTTCTTTTGCAAAAAAAAGCAATCGCCATTTCATTTTTAATTTCACATTAAAATATGCACAAATTATTAAAAAAAATTCTGGTTTTCAAGCAAAATTACACAACTTAAAAAAGGCATCAAAACGTATTGAAAATGTGATTATTTATCCTAATGAAATCTTTTCATTTTGGTATATTGTCAAAAAACCATCTAAAAAAAATAATTACAAACCTGGCAGAACAATTATTAATGGAGTTTTAACCACTTCTTCTGGTGGTGGCTTATGTCAATTATCTGGATTAGTTTATCGAGTTTGTTTAGAAGCTAATTTAGAAATTTTAGAACGTCATAACCATTCTTTAGATTTGTATGAGGATGCTACTAGATATTATCCATTAGGTTCAGATGCAACGGTAGTTTATGGATATAAAGATTTGCGTTTTCGTAATAACTTTAATTTTCCAATTCATTTTTGCTTTGTAATTACTAAGGATAACATTTCTATTCATTTAAAAAGCACAAAAAAAATTACTAAAAAAGAGGTTGTTTTTAAGAAAGACAATAATTCCAATTCTAAAATTAAAATAAATACTATCGTAGATGGTAATATTGTAGCAACCTCTATTTATAAACGTAACACCAACTCCACATCAAAATGCGCTAAATAGATTTGAACTATTTTTATGTTTTATAATCTTGAAATTTCAAGCATAGTATAGCTATGGTTTAAATTTAAAGTGCAGTAAAACGTGTAAAGATAAATAATTTACACCCGTGTATTTTGATGTGGAGTTGGTATAACACTTAATTCTACTTAATAACGGCTACTTTTATTTCACTTATTTTTGATTGCCCTCCATCTTTGGTAAATGCCTTAACTGCATAATCAAATGTTCCTTTTTTTACTTTTTCTTCAAAGTTTTTTTCTTGAACATTTTTGTATTGTTTTAAATTACCCTTTTTGTCTTTTTTATATACAACAAAATAAGCATCTTTAAACTCTTTTGGATATTCCCATTGTAAGCTTACTTTGTTTTTTTCTGATGAAATTTTAAGTTCTATTACAATTGGTCGCACACCATCATCATACGGTTTTCCATATACAGGAACTGCGTATTTTGAATAATTATCACTATCGTCTTTTGCTCGTAAACTATAAAAGTACTTTTTTCCTTGTTCTAGTTTTTTATCGAGATAAGTACGTTGGTCATTTTTAAGTGTTGCCAGTAGTTTCCATGGTGCATCATAGCTCAATCTTCTATAAATGTATTGTGCTATTACATCTTTACTTTCACTTAATGCAAAAAATAATTCTATAGCATCTTTATGTACTTTTACATTTTTAAATACTGGTGTTGTTGGTGCTATTTTATCTGGTCTTTTTACTTTTAAAATATCTGAAAATTCAGATTGATTAAAGTTTTCATCTAATGCTTTTATTCTATAGTAAATATAAGGTGTTAATGAGTTTAAAGTAACGGTATCTTTAAATACAATTTGTACTGGTTTTGGTATAGAATCATTGTCATCAAAACCTTCTTGAATTGCAGAGAATTCGTGTTTATCACTATTTGACCTGAATAATCTGTAACCCATTAAATCTTTTTCTTTATTCAAAACTATATCTAGAGTTACTACGCCTAAAGAATCTATTTTACCTGATAAGAATTTAGGTTTTACTGGCGGAATAGAATCTATTAAAGTAACAAATGCTGGTATTGTAGAACTAATATTTCCTGCGGTATCAATTGCTTGAATCACATAATAATTAGTGGCATCTTTTTTAAAGGTTTTGTCCTTAAATTCTCTAGTACTTTTTGCCAATAATTCTTGATGAATAATACTAAACTTACCTCTATTTTCATTACCACGAGCAATGATAAATCCTTTTAAGTCTCCATCTTCGGGTTTCTGCACATCCCATTTAATAGTTACCTCATCTGGTTTGGTGTGTTTTACACTTTTATAAATTGGTTTTTTGGGTGGTGTTAAATCTTTTGGCATTCCTTTAGCTGTTCCAAACATGACTTTTTCTCCAAATGGTGTATATCCATAAAAACGGTATTCATAGGTTACATAATTGGTTAATTTTTCATCTTTAAATCCATTTCTAACACTTTCTCCTAAACTATATATAGGTGCATTTGTCATCGATTCCCATTTACCTGTTTGGTTATTTTTACGCTCTACTAAAGCTCCCGAAATCATATCGTTTTCTTCCCATAAAAAACTTAGTTTGGTATCGCCTGGTTTGACGTAAATTTTACGTTCTATTTCTTTACTAACTTCTTTGGTTTCAATACTAAATGGTTCACTTTGTACAATATATAATTTTGGTTGTGTTGCTAATTTAATTCTATAAATATAATTTTTATTTTTTTCAACATTTAAATCTGTAAAATCAAGACCTAAAGCTTTAGCTACTTCTTTATTTTTAATAGCATTTAGCACAAAAATCAAGTACTCAAAATCTTCTGTACTTTTTTGTTCTTTCATCGCTTTTATTCCTTCTTTAAAATTAAATTTACCTCCTTTTTTATCACCAATAGCATCAAAAAAGTCTTTTGCTAATTCTAGATCATGTTTAGTTTCTGTATCTGCTTTTGAAAAAGCTTCTGCCCATTCTGTTTCATTATATGCTTTTGTTTCTCCTATTTTTGTAAAAGTTAAATCATCTATACCTTCTGCATCTTCTGGCATTTTTGATAAATCGGTTCTTTCAATGATGAATCCATTTTTAATTCCAGTATATAAAACAGGTTTTTTATCTGGAAAAAATCGCAATTCAACTACATTATTTGTATAACGTGCAACTGTATTTATAGTACTTTTAGGTTTATCCGATTTATTGTCCTGAGCATTACTATTTACTACAACTAAAAATAATAGTACGATGAAAATGATCTGCTTGTTTAGTATTGTTTTCATAATTCTTAAATTAAAATAATTATTTATTAGTTTGTATTAGTTTCGTTGCATTTGTGCTGGTGCCATATTATTACTAGCACTTACTATAACCATTGGTCCTGTTCTAAATACTTTTGTGATTGTTTGCGTTACAAAACTATTATCTGCTTTTCTTGCATTTACCCAAACATTATTTACATATTCTTTAAGTGTTGCAGTAACTACTATTTTATAGGTTTTATTTACTTCTAATGTATTCACTATTGGATCTGCTTCTGGTGGTAAATTATCGTACTCGCTAGTTTCTGGTGGTGTTGGTGCTGGATATAAAGTATACATTGCTTGAGCTTGTGTATTCATTTGCATCATTCCTCCGCTTAAAGTCATACCTTGTACATTACTTGCTGCTTGTGTATTATTACCACTATTCATTGGTTGTAATGCTGTAAGATTCATAGGTCCTGCTTGCATATTTTGAATCTGTCCTTTAGTATATAAATACTCTCCTAAATTGTTTTCATCTGTATTTTTCATCATTGTAGAGTAGCTATTAGACCCATCTGCTTTTTGGTATAAAGTAACCGTATTCACTAGTTTAAATGTTCTCGTTTTTACCGTTCCACTACTTTGTTGCTCTGTAACATCAAAAACTTCATCTAACGGCAAACCGTATTTTACGGTTACAGGTTTGGTCGCTGGATAATTATATCTAGGACCTGCATGTACATATTTAATTAAGTTTTGCTCTTGATCGTTTGCTGCATCTTGTTGTGCCATTGCTGGACCTGAATCTGGACTTGTATTTGAATCGCTACTTCCGCAATTATCTCCCCAATCAAACGATTTATTAAAAGCTCTATTTACTAAGTAATGATGATTGTAATGAGTACAACTTGTTCTATAATGCCATCCTAAAGTATAACTTCTATGTGCATTTCCTGTATTCTTAAATTTTTTCGTAATATGTGCTCTAGCTCCATTACAAGCTCCATGAGTACAATCTCCAACTATACTATGAGATCTAGTTGTCCAGTGTCCAATTTGAACATTTCCTTCTACTGCTCCTGCCACATAGGTTGGTCTTGGGAATTTGGCATCTAACCAACCTCCTGCTTTTATATTAGCTAAAGGCCAAACATCATTATTCTTTCTAACCTCAGCTAAAGCATCTACATAAAATCCAACATTTCCTCTTGCTCGCCATCCGTTTAATCCTATTCGTTGTGATGTGTTTGCACAATTATAGCCATTATATTCCATCATACTTAAGTTCACTTCGGCTCCTGCGTTAATTCCTAAATATATATTATATCCATTCACTATGTGTTTATTAACACTTTTATCTATCGAAAATCCTACTCCTAAGGCAAAACCTCTACCTGTTGCTGAGTTACTATCTACACCTGTTCCTGAAGGAATTCCAGGATATCCATGTGACGGAACTACTGATTTATAAGCTTCTCTAAAACCATGTGTAAAACCATTTGCTGGTGCATGCACATCGTTACCAAACATTAAGTATTCATATAAATTGAATCCCATAATTGTGGCATTATTCGTATCTGTTGGTTCTCCAAATTTAAAGTACCATTTATTTGTTTTTCCATTAATATCTAACACTAAGGATTGATTCATTGCAACCACCGCTGGTGCTTTATCAATATCTACATTTACTCCTAAAAAGAAATGCTTATCTGGGAAATTATAATCTGCTATAACATTCCCTTTAATTTGTGCTTCATCTCTTTTGGTTTGTGGTAATAATGGTGCTCCTACATAAAAATCTCCTGTAAAACCAATATTTATCATTCCTTGACTTGCAGAAAACTGTCCATTTAATCCAACATCTGCATTGAATGATTCTACTTTTGGTGTTGCTCCTATTGTTGCTTCTACTTTGAATCCTAGATTTCCTTTTTTAGGTGAAAATGTATATGCTGCTGGAGTAGATCCACTTGCAGGAACTAATGTAGATTCCATATTTTTAAATGCTCCTCCTCCAAAACCATAAAAGGCTACTCCTGGTAAAAATGGCAATCCTGGTGTAAACTTAGCGGCTGCTTCTACACGCCAATATCTATAGGTTGAACTATATTGATAATCGGTATTTCCAAATTCTGCTAAAGCCGTAATTCCTACTTTTGGTGCTTTAAAACTAGCTGTTAATTCTCCTTTAAATCCATTTCCGAATACTGGATCATCGTTTCTAAATTGAATAGTTCCATCTATAGATACTGCTGGTAAATGTGCATAAATAGATATGTCTTCAATATTTGTATCTATATATTGTGGTTTAAATTTTCCTGCTCCTGTTCCTCCAACATTTTCATCAACACCAACTTCTACAGCTAATTTTGTTTGTCCTCCAATATCTTCGGTTAGATTAAAAATTACATCAAAATTTAATTTACCATGTAAATATTGTGAACCTGTTGTGGGCAATTGTTCAAAACCTATATTATCGATAGTTACAGGGAAATTTGCCATAAATTTTTGCGGACTTGCAAAAGCCCATGTTCCTGAATTAAATTGCATTTTGTTATTCTGTAAACTAGAATTATAATTAAATTCAATACCTTGAAATCCTAAATTAAAATTAATATTTTTAACTGGTCCTAATTGTACATTATCCCAAACAAAATTACCATTTAATGTAGTTTGAAATGTTCTTTTAGTTTTATCGATATATGCAGTAATATTAGAAGTTTCGGCAAACTCCATAGTTCCTTTCATTAAATGTGCATTAATTGGTCCTGTTGGATTTATCGTTAACTGAAAGTTTGTGTGTTCTGCTGGGTTTTGTGCTATATGAAATATAGCATTATATTCTAACGGGTTTTGAATTGAGTCACTTTTACTTACTGGCAATGCTATTCTTCCTCTAATACCTGCCTCTACTAATGAACTTCCACTAATATCTACATGTATTGTATCAATACTTGCTGCCATATCGGCTACACCTACATTAGGAAATTCATATACATTGGTAGCTTCTGCATATAATGTAATTCCTGAATTATTAATAATCATATTCTGTATACTGATTTCTGGTGGTCCTCCTGAGTGTGTTTCCCATCCATCTGCACCAATTTCTACAGATAATGTTTTCATATAAAAACCTCTAAATAAATTGGTAGTTTCTGCTCCTGGCGGATAATTTTCTGGAAATTCCATGTTTGGTGGATTTAATACATCTGACATATCATAAGAAATTGTATTTGCCATAACTACAACTCCTGTAGATTCTCCTGCATCCATAATTTCTGATTTGTTTAAATTTCCTGATAATACTAAGTCATTCCAATCGGTTCCTGTGGCAATTAAATTAGCTTCTGATTTTGAAGTTCCATCATCTGGCACTGGCACTAACCAATCTCTTGTAAAACTTGCATTTAATTCTATTCCATATTCCGAAAATCCATTTTCATTCCACTCTACATAACAACCTGGGTTTCCTCCTGTAGGTGATTTAAAGGTAAAGAATATATCATTATTTTGATTTCCAATAATTACATCTTCTATCAACTCTATTCTTTCTGGTGGTGTTACTATTTGTGTTGGATGAAATATTAAATTTTTAGCCTCAAACCCAATTAATTGTTCTGGTCCCCAGCTTGGTGGCGTTGTTTTGACTGCTACCATATTAAATTCTGATTTATTTTGTCTAAATACCATTTCGGTTATTGCCAATTGGTCTCCACTCGGAAAATTAACTCCTAATGGTAATTTAACAGGATCGGTATAATCTGTTAAACTATTATAATCTATCGTTTGATTGGTTTGATTCTCTACCCAAGTAACAATATTACCTGCAATATTATTTGCCATAGGATTATTAGAGACTACTTCTAATGCCCAATCTTGTGGATATACTGGTGCTGGTGCATCGTAAATTTCTGCTAAAACGATACCTGTTAGTAATTTTCTATCTACATCTACTGTTATACTATCAAATTTTACTGCCATTCTTGCTTTTAACCAACCTATATAAGCTGTTCCTTTTCCTGAATATTTATTGCTAACCTCATTAATTTCGGTAGTAATTATTGCAAATTCTCCATTTTGACCTGCATATATTGTATCATTTACTGCTATATTTCCTGTTGGTGTATCTCCAATATTTAAGTCTTGAAAACTTTGTGGTACGTTTATACAAAATTCTTTTTCACATTGTCCGCCATTATAACCTTCGCGTGGTGCAATACTTACATTTACACAAACTTGTTCTGGTATTTCATCAATAATACTATATAAATGTTCAAATGGTCCATTGTTAGTAAGGTTATCTGTATGATCTTCATCCCAAACTATCTCTACATCAATACTATGTGATGTTATACTTAGATTATTATTACAACTTATTAAGTAATCTCTTAATTGCGTAACATTTCCTAATTCTAATTTTCTTGGATAGTTATTTGGTTCTGGTTGTGTTATTGTTAATTCTGGTTGTGTTTGATTTTCATCTGTACAAGCACAATCGTCTAACTCAATGTCGTCTGCTCTAGTTATTATAAATGTTTCTACATCTACAAAGCCATTGCTTCCACTTTTATATGGATTATCTTCAAAAGATACTGGTTTTATACTCCAAACATATTGTGTTGTTTCTTCTGGCGCATCTAAATCTGTTGGCCAAATAAACTGCGTTCCTGCCATAATTTCTTCTTCTATGATAGGATAATTTACATGAAATGCTTGTGATGGCGATTGTCCATCTCCAACCTTAGAAACTGCAATAATATATTTTACACCATCTTCTGCTGAAGGCATTGGTGTCATTGGTGTCCATCTAAAAATAATACTTGGTACTAATTGCGATGTTATTTCTTGATCATCAATTGGCATCATTAATTCTGGCATTTGATATGCTGTTATTATCATTGGTTGGCAAATAATTTCTGGTACAGAAATTACTTCTCCGTTCAAATCTAATAAACTTACACAAAACTGATACTCTCCTGCTGGCAACATTCCTGTTTGCATTACTTGTCTTTCATATCCTCTATTATGAAATTCTAATGCGCTATATGGAATAATTTCGTCTGCTAAAAATGTTTGTGTTCCTAATTCTAAAGTTTGTATTGCTACACTATTATTTGTTTCGGCAATTAAGTCGCCATCTAAAAATAATTTTACTTTTATTTTATACTCCGTTCCTTCTAATCGTTCATCTGTATTTGTAACGGTTAATATTGCTAAATTGGTTCGATTAACCCATTCTGATATTTGTGGTGATGGATGCGAATCTACATTTAATGCAACGGTAACTTGTGCATAACTAGTTTTTATCGAAAAACTAATCAACATAAATAATATGAGTTTTTGTAGTACCTTCATAATTATAGTTTTTTAAGGATTGAGAATTGAATTTTATTTTCGTTTAATATGGCTCCTGGTCTAGAATCTCCATATTTATTATTATTTAATAAGTATGAAATTTTTAATTTCATCTTTTTATTAATTTTATATTTAAGTTTTAATTTGGCATTGATTCGTTTATCTGGCGTAAAATTATCTCTAGTAATTGTTGCATAATTTATAGATACTGATGGGCGTAATTTTTTATTAAACAACCTATATCCTGCCATAATTCCGTAATTAGTTATATTCAAATCTGTTAAACTAGACTTGTTTTGTAAATACATACCTGTCAAACCTATATTTAATGGAATATTCTTAAAAATAAGCATATAATTTGCATTATATGTTTTTGAATCGGTTGCTATAAAATCTAGTACTGTAGTATCGTATTGTTCAAAATTATTTAATGAAAAAACTGCTGTTATTACATGCTGCTTTGTTTTACTTTGTATTTGATAACTTGGTGCTATTGACAAAGAATTGTTTACCATTTCTACTCGAAGGGTATTATCATCTAAATTGTTTCGAAATCCAAAATTATTATAGTTTACATTTACCGAAAATACTTTTGAAAATTGTGCAAATAGATTCATGTTACTAATAATTCTTTTGGTTGTTTGTAATGTTGTATTCTTAATATTATTGGTTCTTACTCCAAACATTCCTTTGACATCTAATTTCTTTTTAAATAATTTAAATCCTGTATTTAACTTATAGTCTATAATATCTTTTTCTATATTTCTATAACCAACTGGCATAAATCCTGGTCCAATATATTTCACTTCTCCTCCTAATAAAAAGGTTTTTGACTTCCATTGTAGAGATGTTGCATGTGAAAAATCTGCCACACTACTTGAATTGACTGTAACATAGTTAGACACTGCATCAATAATATCGTTATCAAAAGGTATTGGCCCTGCTAATAAGTTATTTGTATAAATAGATGCTGCTGTTTCTGTCTTGATGGTTAGTTTTTTTGCTAATTTTATTTCTATTAATGGCGAAATTGTAATTCCTTCTATAGGATCATAGGCTATTGGTTGTGTTATTACCGAATTTACATCGTCTTTTATTTTAATAAAGTTTAGTGTAAATTTTGATCCTTCTATTTTTCCAAATCCGATACGTGCTCCAAATAAATTTTGTTTATATGCTCCTGGAACATTTAATAAAATATCTGGCTCTATTGCTATCTGTGATTTACCATAGTTTGCTGATAATATAAATTTACCTGGGTTTATATCTACTCCAACACCAAATATTTGAATATCTCCTGTTGTTAAGGTCGAATAATTAGGTGTATGTGAACCTAAATGTCCTTTTATCCATTTGTATGTTGGATCTATATGAATATTATTTCTTGGATTTTGTACATAATTAAATAAATTTTCATCTGGTAGATTGGGTAAATTATATGTTGTTTTTCGATTACTAATATTTATTCCAAATGGTAAAGAAAAATGTTTTCCTATTTGGATATTTGCATTGGCTGTAAACCGCACAATATTATTTTCATACCGTGGTCTAAATGTGGGGTAATTGGTTGTATTATAATCATACATATCATAAAATAACCCTAGATTACCTTCCATTTTAAATAGTTTATCCTTTTTTTGTGCTTCTATATTTAGACTAGTAAAACCTGTCATAATTATTAGCAGCAATAAAATTGTATTTTTTTTCATTTAGTATTGAGTTTCATTTAGTATTGAGTTTCATTTAGTATTGAGTTTCATTTAGTATTGAGTTTCATTAATAAATCAATCTTTCTTTATTTTGTTACCCATATTTTAAAATTATTTTCTTTTTTCTCGAAATGGAAACCTTTAATTTTGACAAAAATGTATGGTTTTTTTATATAAAGCAATAGACATTTGACTAACTATAGCTTTATTTCGATTAACTGGTATTTTAACACAATTCAATTTCAAAATGCGCTAAATAGATTTTGAACTATTTTTATGTTTTACAATCTTGAAATTTCAAGCATAGCATAGCTATCGTTTAAATTTAAAGTGCCGCAAAACCGTGAAAATATAAATAATTTATAGCGTATTTAATGTTAAGTTGGTACTAATCTTTGTTGATGCTCCATATATACATCATACAGCAATGACATCAAAATCTTGTAAACTTACAAACCAAGGAAAATCTTATTGGGAAATGGTTAAAAATAATATTATTTAATTTGACTTTATTTCTTCGTAAAAACAAAAACGAGTTTGCTTAAGCAAACTCGTTTTTAATTTATATAGTCCTTAAATTTCACCCTTTCAAAACACTTCTAGAAATCACAATTTTTTGAATTTCGGAAGTACCTTCATAAATTTGGGTAATTTTTGCATCACGCATATGACGTTCTACATGATATTCTTTTACAAAACCATAACCTCCATGTATTTGTACCGCTTCTACTGTTACACGCATTGCCATTTCGGCAGCATATAATTTTGCCATTGCGCCAGACAAATCGTAGTTGTTATGTTGGTCTTTATCCCAAGCAGCTTTCATACATAAATGTCTTGCACATTCAATTTCTGTAGCCATATCTGCTAATTTAAAAGCGATTGCCTGGTGTCTGCTAATTTCTTTACCAAACGCTTTACGCTCTTTGGAATATTTTAGTGCTAATTCGTATGCTCCTGATGCTATTCCTAATGCTTGTGAAGCAATACCAATACGTCCTCCTGCTAATGTTTTCATGGCAAATTTGAATCCGAAACCATCTTCTCCAATACGGTTCTCTTTTGGTACTTTTACATCGTTAAACATTAAGGAGTGTGTATCTGACCCTCTAATACCTAATTTATTTTCTTTTGGTCCCACTACAAACCCTTCTGCTCCTTTTTCTACAATTAGAGCATTAATACCGTGGTGTCCTTTTTCGGCATTTGTTTGTGCTATAACAATATATACACTTGCTGTACCTCCATTAGTGATCCAGTTTTTTGTTCCGTTAACAATATAGTGATCGCCTTTATCTATCGCTGTTGTGCGTTGTGATGTTGCATCTGATCCTGCTTCTGGTTCGCTTAAACAAAAGGCTCCTATTATTTCTCCTGTGGCTAAACGTGTTAAATATTTTTGTTTTTGTTCTTCTGTTCCATAAGTTTCAATTCCCCAACAAACTAAAGAGTTATTTACCGACATTACTACAGATGCTGATGCGTCTATTTTAGAAATCTCTTCCATTGCCAACACATAAGAAACTGCATCCATTCCTCCACCTCCGTATTTTGGATCTACCATCATTCCTAACAATCCAAGTTCTCCCATTTTTTTGATTTGTTCGTGTGGAAATTCTTGTTTTTCATCACGTTCGATAACGCCTGGCAACAATTCATTTTGTGCAAAATCACGAGCTGCATCGCGTATCATTATTTGTTCTTCTGTAAGGCTAAAATCCATTTTTATTTGTTGTCTATTTGTGTTTTTATTGAATTTCTGAATTGCTATTATTTACGATACAACATCATGTATTTTTATAACTAACAATTCGTCATCAAATATAAAGATAATTTGGTATTATTTTTTAATTTAGCATGACTTTTTATTAACTACTATTATGTCTAAAACTGTAACCTATTGTATCGGATTAATGAGTGGTACTTCTTTGGATGGCGTAGATTTGGTATATACTAAATTTCACGATACAAATTCTTATTCTTTTAAAATAATAAATTGTATTACCATTCCATATTCAAAAAAATGGTTGCAGCTATTAAAAGACGCTTTTCATTTTAACAAAAAACAATTACAACAATTAGATCTAGAATATGGAAATTACCTATCTAAATTAATTTTAGACTTTATTCAAAAATACAGCATTAAAAAAATAGATTTTATTGCTTCGCATGGTCATACTATTCATCATAAACCTGAAAAAGGGTATACTTTACAAATTGGTAATGGTCAAATAATTGCTAACAATACTAAAATTAAAACCATTTGTGACTTTAGAACTCAAGATGTGGCTTATGGTGGACAAGGTGCCCCATTAGTTCCTATTGGTGATAAATTATTATTTGCAAATTATACATACTGCTTAAATCTCGGTGGATTTGCAAATATCTCTTTTGATGTATACAATACAAGAATTGCTTTTGATATTGGTGCTGTTAATACTGTTTTAAATCATTATGCAAATAAATTAGGTTTTCTTTACGATACTAATGGTGCTATTGCAAAAAGTGGTAAACTTATTCCTAATTTATTAAATGAATTGAATACGCTAGAATTTTATAAAACAAATTATCCTAAATCTTTAGGTTTTGAGTATGTTAATGCCATTTTAATACCACTAATTGATACCTATAATTTAGATGAAAAAGATATTTTGCGAACTTATGTAGAACATATTGCATTTCAAATCTCAGAACAGATTAAAGAACTCGGAAATGTTTTGATTACTGGTGGAGGTGTTTTTAATACTTTTTTAATCGAGCGGATTACATCCTATTCTAAAAACAAAATTGTTATTCCAAATAAAGACATCATTGATTTTAAGGAAGCCTTAATTTTTGCTTTTTTAGGGTTACGAAAAAATAAAAATGAAATAAATTGTTTAAAAAGTGTTACTGGTGCAGACAAAGATCATAGCTCTGGTGTTATCTTTAGTTCAAAATAGTTTTAAAAATAAAAATTCAGGGTTTTATTTTTAAAACCCTGAATTTAAAAAAAGTCTATAAGCCGGATTTTGTATTCTCTACAAAAAGTAGAAAATCCTTATCATTTATCTGAATTAGCTATTACTAACTAACTTTAGCTGTTCACCCCTTGAAGACTTGAGCGAGTACTCTTTATCTGCTAATGCAGACACTCCAATATACGTAACATTGCACCTCGTAGAGTTTACCTGTTTTCACTACAGCATTACCTGTACTTGCTTTCTGTTGCACTTGTCCTCTCACACTAAAGTGTGATGACGGCTGTTAACCGCTACAATTCTCTATGGTGTCCGGACTTTCCTCCATCCATTGGTTATGGATAGCGATAAGGCGACTTTTATGCGACAAAAATACAATAATTACGAACTCTATGTGTAATCTATTAGCATACAATTTATAAATTTGAAGAAAAAAAAATGGAAAGTTACATTTGGTTCTATCTCTAAAAATAGAAACCCACTCAATTTCTTGAGTGGGAAAATTGCTATGAAAAAGAAATTATTAGACTTCTCTAATAATTCTTGTACAAAGATATAACTTTATTTTAATAAACTCCAAATAAAAACTATCTTTTTTTTTAAAATTTAATCCTATTTTTTATAAAGTATTGTATTTCAAACAAAAAAATTAAGAAAACATATCTTTAACTTTTTCAAAAAATGATTTTTCTGTTTTATCGGGTACTGGTTTAAAATTTTCATCTTCTAGCATTTCTTGAAAAATCTTTTTCTGGCTTTTTGATATTTTTTTTGGTGTCCATACATTTATATGTATTAATAAATCTCCATTGCCATATCTATCTAGACTTGGTAAGCCTTTACCTCTTAAACGCAAAATTTTACCTGATTGCGTTCCTGCTTCCATGGCTATTTTTACTTTTCCTTTTAAGGTATCTATTGTTTTAGATACTCCAAGTATTGCTTCTGGGACACTTAGGTATAAATCGTAATGTAAATTAACTCCTTCTCTTTTTAATTTATCGTGTGGTTCTTCTTGGATTACTACTAACAAATCTCCTGGTATACCATTTCCTGGCGCATCATTTCCTTTTCCTGATACTTTTAATTGTACGCCATCGGTTACTCCTGCTGGAATATCGATGGATACCATTTCATGTTCTTGTACCATTCCGTTTGCATCAGAACTTTTTGGTCTATGGTCAATAGATTTTCCAGCTCCTTTACAAGTTGGACAGGTTGCTTGCGTCTGCATTCTTCCCAATATGGTATTGGTTACTCGCATTACTTGCCCTTGCCCATTACAAGTACTACAAGTTTTATATGTAGCTCCTGCTGCTTTTATTAATCGTTTTACTTTTACTTTTTTCTCTACTCCATTTAAAATATCTTCTAAAGTTAATTTTAAGCGTATTCGCAAATTACTTCCTTTTACCCTTGCTTGTCTAGATCTTCCTCCACCGAAGCCTCCAAAACCTCCTCCTCCAAATATATCTCCAAACTGGCTAAATATATCTTCCATATTCATACCGCCAAAACCTCCTCCCGCTCCTCCTTGTGGTCCTTCAAAAGCAGCATGACCGTATTGATCGTATCGTGCTTTTTTATTCTCATCGCTTAATATTTCGTATGCTTCGGCAGCTAATTTGAATTTTTCTTCTGCTGTTTTATCATCTGGATTTTTATCTGGATGGTATTTTATTGCCTTCTTTCGATACGCTTTTTTTATCTCTTGTTTTGTAGCAGTTTTTGTAACTCCTAATATTTCGTAATAGTCTTGTTTCATTACTTTGATTTGCCTTTTAATAGGGTTTATTATTTTTTACTTTCCTACTACTACTTTTGGATATCTAATTATCTTTTCTCCTAACTTGTAACCAACTTCTGTTATATCAATAATCTTTCCTATTAATTTTTTTGATGGTGCTGGTATTTGTGTAATTGCTTCGTGAATTTCTGCATCAAAAACATCGCCTGATTTTACTTCTAATTGTTGCAATCCTTTTTGTGTTAAAATGGTTGTTAATTTATTTTGTATTAATTCCATTCCTTTTAAAAGACCTTTTTCTTTCACTTTTTTCACTTCTATTATACCTCTATTCAAATCGTCCAAAACTGGCAGAATTGCTGTCATTAATTCTTGATTTGCTGTTTTAAATAATTCGATACGTTCTCTTGACGTTCGTTTTTTATAGTTTTCAAATTCGGCAAACAGGCGCAAAAATTTATCTTTTTCTTGCTCTAATAACACTTCGGAAGTCGCTTCTTCTTTTACTTCTTCTTGTTCTTCTTGCTCTACCTGCTTCTCCTCTATCGTTTCTTTTATTTCTTTCTCTAATTCTTCTTTATCGTTACTCATAATATATTAGTTTTATTCTTTACAGTACGCAAAAGTACTGCCAATTGTTTACATCTGTCAAAATGACATTATTTATTAAATTTACGTGGTATTATTTTACCAAAAATAGCCCTAAAAAAACCGCTAATATTCCTATCATTAAAGTTCCCAAACTGTACGTAATAAAATTAATGTAGTCTCCATTTTTAATAAAGGTACTATTCTCGAATGCAAATGCAGAAAATGTTGTAAATCCGCCACAAAAACCTGTGACTAAAAGTAAGGTTTGATTTTCGGTTACTACATTATTTTTTAATGTCAATCCCAACATTATTCCTATTAGAAAACTTCCTAATATATTAACTAATAATGTTCCGTATGGTATGGTTAAAATTGTATTATTTAGGTATCTTCCAATAAAGTAACGCAATGCGCTTCCAAGTCCTCCTCCAATAAACACTATTAAATATTTCATTTGCTTATGTTTCCAAAAAACTACTATAAAAAATAATACTATTCTGGTTTATACATATAATTATCTCCAAAAAGTTCTTTGGCATATTCTTGTAATGTTGACTTAAATCCAGCTTCTTTTCTTCTTGCATTTACAGACTCTACATCTTGTATTGGCCAAATAATGTACTTATCATCTATATATGCGGTTTGCGTTCCGTATATCTGATTTTCTCCTTTATTCATTAAATACAAATCTTCCATAGTTGCCGCTACTGTATAGGTTAATTCGTTTTTCTCTGCTGCTTCTTTTACTTGATTGATGTATTTATCGATACTATTTGAATGCATTATTATGGAAGCTCCTGCGTCTTTTGATAATTCGCCAACCATTGATTTTCCTGGATATCCATATTCTTCAATAACTGCATCTAAAAACACCATGTTTGTGGAGTCTATTTTACTTTGTTTTTCCCAAAAATCGGTTCCTAAAGAATCTTTTGGTATATTAAATACCTTCATTAATGAGTCTCTTTTCTTTGGGTTTTCTGCATCCATAATGGATCTATATTTTTGATCTAATTTAAAAATACTGTCCAACGATTCTTTTAATTTAAAATCTAATGTTCTTGTTTTTCTACCCATTCCTTCTTTAATTTTTACTTTGTCGTAATCGTTAAAGCTCCATTTTCCTTCTATATTTCCTTTATTTACTGTTATAATTCCTGGACTAGAACGTATCATCGTTTTTAAAGTGGTTTCATCACAATACAACAAATTAAAATCTAAATCGTACTCTTCTTTAATTTTTATATATTCTTCTTCTGGCGAAGCTGACATCATATAAACGGTATATCCATTATCTAATGCTTTTTCTGTAACGATCTTAATATTTGCAAATCCATCTCTATTAGATTTTCCTAGATTATAGGCTACAATTAGCATTAATTTTTCATTTTTCATTAATCTATTTGTCAAATCACGACCATTTCTTTCCATTGTAAAATCATGAATTGGTGGTTCGTATCCTTTCTCTACCAATACCGTTTTTCGATCTACATATTCGGCTCCTTCTATTTCCCATGGTTTTTCAGATTCATTAAATTCTTTTTCTTCTCCATTTACTTTGTAAATAAATGTAATATCGTATTTATCTTTTTTTGCTCCTTCTGGATAAATCATTTGTTCTGGTATATTTTTACCTACTGCATAAGGTCTAAAATCTTTTAATGGTAAATGATTTAATACATAATAAGCTATAAAACCAAAAACTAATAAAAATAAGATGGATATTGCTCCTGACAACTTTCTACTATAAAATGGTCTTATATCTTTCACTTGCATTACCAACCAAATTATTAATGCTATTAGAATAACATTTTTATAAAAAGTATCCCAAGCTGATAATTTTATTGCATCTCCAAAACATCCGCAATCTCTTACTTTATCAAAATATGCCGAATAAAATGTTAAAAATAAAAATATACTTGTTAAACCTAACAAACTCCACACTGTAAATTTTGGTTTATAGCCAACCAACAACATGACACCAAGCATAATTTCGGCAATTATTAAAAATATAGAAAATGGTAATGTATATGGTATTAAAAATTCTAAGTTTAGTACATCTGCTCCAAAATATTCTTCAAATTTATAAGCGGAGCCTAATGGATCTACTAATTTTACATATCCTGAAAAGACAAAAAATGCTCCAACTACTAATCTTATAATTTGTGTTAGTATATTCTTCATGTTAGTTGTGTTATATTATTTTGTTTTGTTTTCTTCTGTTAATATCAGTGCAAAAATAGCATAATTAATCATATCTTGGTAATTTGCATCAATACCTTCTGAAACTAATGTTTTTCCTTTGTTATCTTCTATTTGTTTTATGCGTAATATTTTTTGCAAAATTAAATCGGTTAATGATGCTATGCGCATTTCTCGCCAAGCTTCTCCATAATCGTGGTTTTTATTTTCCATCAATTTTTTCGTTATCTTTATGTGTTTCTCATAGTATATAATCGACTCTGCTACACCTAAATCTGGTTCGGTAGCAACTCCTATTTCTAACTGAATTAATGCCATTATGGAATAATTAATAATCCCGATAAACTCCGAAACCTCATCTTCATCTACCTTATTGACTTCTAACTCTTGTAATTGTCGTATTCGTTGTGCTTTAATAAAAATTTGATCGGTTAAGGATGGTAATCGTAAAATTCGCCATGCACTTCCATAATCTTTCATTTTTTTTTCAAATAATGACTTACAAGTAGTTACAATTTTATTGTATTGTTTTGATGTTTTTGACATATAACATTAAAATTTTGCGTAAATTTCGCATAAATATATTAAAGAACAAAATTATGAATAAAATTGCAGTTTTCTGTGGTTCTAGCAAAGGTTTTAATACTATTTATGCTAATGAAGCTATTCTTGTTGGAAATTATTTTGCCGATAATAATATCAGCTTAATTTATGGTGGTGGAAAAATTGGAATGATGGGTATAATTGCCGATACTATTTTAAAGAAAAACGGAGAGGTTATTGGTGTAATTCCTGAGTTACTTCGTCATGAAGAAGTTGCTCATAAAGAGATTACAAAAATGATTCTTACAAAAAAAATGAGTAAACGAAAAGTAGTTATCAGTAAATTAGCAGATGGCTATATTGCTTTAGCTGGAGGTTTTGGCACACTCGATGAGCTTTTCGAAGCACTAACTCTTGGACAACTTGGCATTGAAAACAAACCTATTGGTATTTTAAATACCAACAATTTTTTTGATTTTACCTTAAAACAATTGGATGTTATGGTAGAGGAAGGTTTCTTAAAAATAGAAAATCGAGACATGCTTTTAGTTGCAAATACCATCGAAGAATTAATCTTTAAAATGACAAACTATACTGCTCCTAAACTTGGAAAAGTAGTAAATACTGTTGTTAATAAATAAGATGCATATAACCTGTAAAGGAAATACTATTGATTTTAATACGCCAAAGGTAATGGGTATTTTAAATATTACACCAGATTCTTTTTATGATGGCGGAAAATTTAATTCTAAAAAAGAAATTATCTCACAGACTAAAAAAATGCTCGATGATGGCGCTACCTTTATAGATGTTGGTGCTTATTCGTCTAGACCAAATGCCACACATATTAGCGAAAAAGAAGAACTCGAACGTATTTTACCTATTATCAAACTATTGGTAAATGAATTTCCTACTATTTTAATTTCTGTAGATACCTTTAGAAGTAACATTGCTGATGCTTGTATTAAAGCTGGCGCTTGCATGATTAACGATATTTCTGGCGGAAACTTAGATCCAAAAATGTTTGCCATTATTGCAAAACACCAAATACCATATATTTTAATGCATAGTAAAGGAACTCCGCAAAATATGCAAGATAATCCTACGTATAAAGATACGATTAGCGAAATCGCATCCTATTTTAAAAATAAAGTGACAGTGCTAAAACAATTAAATGTAAAAGATATAGTTTTAGATGTCGGTTTTGGATTTGGAAAAACAATCGAACACAATTATAAAATTTTAGCCAACTTAGAATCATTTAATAACTTTAATTTACCTATATTGGTAGGAATGTCACGTAAATCTATGTTGTATAAGGTTCTTAATTCTAAGCCAGAAAAGATGCTAAATGCAACATCTATAGTAAATACGATTGCACTACAAAAAGGAGCAACTATTTTACGCGTACATGACGTTAAAGAAGCAATGGAGTGTATTAAACTCATTTCGCAACTATAATATATTAATAATGCAGCTACAAAGCACAAGAACATTTTCTGATAGAATATTACTTTTTATTAAAGGAATTGCCATGGGTGGAGCAAACAAAATTCCTGGAGTTTCTGGTGGTATCGTAGCTTTTGTAACGGGTTTTTATGAAGAATTAATTTTTTCATTTAAACGAATTAACACCAAAGCATTTAGACTATTATTTAATGGTAGATTTAAAAGTTTTTTGCAATATGTTAATTTTAAATTTTTAGCAATTATTTTTTCTGGAAGTCTTTTTAGTTATTTTAGTGTATCCTTATTTTTAGATTTTTTAATCCGAAATTACGAACTCTTCGTTTGGAGTTTTTTCTTTGGACTTATTATTGGCTCTATTTATTATATCGCTAAAGGCTGTGAAAAATTAAATAACAAAAGTGCCATTGCAATTATAATTGGTATCAGTATTGGCGTTTTAATTAGTTTTTTGCCTCCTGCAAAAGAAAATACAAATTTGAGTTTTGTTTTTCTCTGTGGTATAGTTGGCGTTTCTGGCATGACTATTCCAGGACTTTCTGGCTCTTTTATACTAATTCTTTTAGGAAATTATGTATTGCTTTTAATCGATTCTGTAAATATAATGTCTAAAACTATTCTCGATATTTTTGCTGGTAATTTTGATTTTATCCACAATACCGAAAGACTAAAATACTTTAAAATTATTGGTGCTTTTACTGCTGGATCTGCTTTTGGACTCATAGTAACTTCACATATTTTAGGCTATGTTATAAAACATTGGAACAATATCGTTACCGCTATAATTCTTGGATTTATTACAGGTTCTTTAGGTAATGTTTGGCCTTGGAAAGAAAAAATATACAAAATACTAAACAATGAATTTGTAATGGACAACCAAGGCAATAAAATTCTAAAAAATTACAAACGCTACATTCCAAATAGTAATGAAATTGAAACTTGGTATGCCATAGCTTTTATTGTTTTTGGAATTTCTATTTTAGTTGTAATTGAATATTATAGTAGAGAAAATAAATCGACTTTATAATGAAAAAAACGTATGGATTACTTGGGAAAAATATTTCCTATTCCTTTTCTAAAAAATTTTTTACCGATAAGTTTCATCTAGAAAATTTAAATAACGAGTATAAAAATTTTGACATCCAATCTATTAACGAATTGCCAGAAATACTGGATCAAAATATTAATACCTTACATGGATTTAATGTTACAATTCCGTACAAAGAACAAATTTTTAAATATTTGGATGAAGTGAATTCAATTGCCAATGAAATCAAAGCAGTAAATTGTGTTAAAATAATAGACAGATATTATCTAAAAGGATACAATACGGATGTCTATGGATTTGAAAAGTCTTTACAACCACTATTTAAAAAAACACCAAAAAAAGCACTCATTCTTGGTACTGGCGGCGCTTCAAAAGCAGTTGCATTCGTTCTAAAAAAATTAAACATTACGGTATTATTTGTCTCTCGAAATCCAAAAAAAAATCAAATTTCCTACACAAATTTATCCGAAGAAATAATAACAACACACAGCCTTATAATAAATACAACGCCTCTTGGCACAAAAGGAAAGTTAGAATTAATCGCTCCAGATATTCCATATCAATCTCTTAATAAAGAACATATTTTATACGATTTAATTTACAACCCTTCGGAAACTGTTTTTTTAAAAAAAGGAAAAGAAAAAGGTACTACTATAAAAAACGGATTGGAAATGTTACAACTTCAAGCAGAAAAATCATGGGAAATATGGAATGAATAATGATTCTTTAAAAAAGAAACAGAAACAATTAAAATTACAGTAGAATAAATAAGTACGAAATCACATACAAATCCCAAATTAATACTACATTTGCATCGAATTTTGGTTTGTACTATTTTTATAGTGCGATTAAAAAGGGAATCTCGTTAAAATCGAGAGCTGTCTCCGCAACTGTAAGCTTTGTCTCACTTTTAGTAAGACGCTTGTTGTTAATCTTAAGTCACTGGTAGTTTTACTATTGGGAAGACAAACAACGAGACGCAAGTCAGGATACCTGCCAATTTCATTAATTAATACAAGCTCTCGGATGAAGCGCTTCTTTAAAATGAGATATAACATAGTATTCTTTTTTATAACTATTTTTGCATATTCGCAAAACGATACCATCCATTTATTGGAAGAAGTTAAGTTGCATGGCAACTTTTCTCCAAAAATTAATGCAGGATACCACCTACAAATAATTAAAGATTCTGCCATCCAAAACAATAACCAATCTCTTGGTAGTATACTACAAAATAAGGCAAACATTTATTTTAAACAAAATGGAAATGGCATGGTGTCTTCTATATCTTTACGTGGCTCTGGAGCTTCGCATACTGGTGTGTATTGGAATGGTATTGCAATAAATTCTTCCTTAAATGGACAAACAGATTTTAATACATTATCTGCTAATGGATTTAATCAAATTGAAATAAAGAAAGGAGCTGGTAGTACATTATTTGGAAGTGGCGCAATTGGAGGTGCTATAAATTTACGCGATCAAATTTATTTTATCCAAAAAAAAGAATTTGGACTGCAAATAGGATTAGCCAGTTATAATTCGCAAGATATTAGCTTTAAATCGGAATTAAGTACTGCTAAAATATATTCTAAATTTAGTATTCAAGGAATGCAGTCGGAGAATAATTATCCCTATTTAAAAACGGACTTAAGCAATGAAAATGCAGCTTATAAAAATTACCATATAAAAGGAGTACTTGGGTATAAACTAAATTACAATAATCAAATTCAATTATTTATAACTTACAGCAATAATGATAGAGAATTGTCTCGGACTCTAACTGCTCCTAACAATTCGAAATATAAAAATAGCGACCAACGAATTTTAGTACAATGGAAAAATTATGGAAACAAACATAATTCTTCTTTAAAATTAGCTTATCTCCAAGAAATTTATAATTATTTTCCCAATAAAAACAACACGCTTTTTTCGGAAGGCAGTAGCGATAATTATATCGTAAAATACGATTTTAATTATTTTTTTACTAAAAGATGGAATATACATTCTGGTTTAGAAAATAATTACACCAAAGGTAATGGCACAAACATTCTTAAAAAAGAGAGAAATCGTACCGAAATTTATCTATTAACACATCAAAATCCAATTAAAAAGTTAAACTATAATATTAGTATCCGAAAAGGTTTTTCTAATACCTATAATATACCTTTTATTTATGCTATTGATTTAAAACTTAAAATTCTACCAAAATTAAATATCAAAGCAAATTATAGTACCAATTACAAACTACCAACATTTAATGACTTGTATTGGAATTTTTCTGGTAACGAAAATTTAGTAGCAGAAAACAATAAATCTGCCGAAGTCGGTTTAGATTATCATACTAAAAACACCAATATAAACATTACTTCTTATCGAATTCAAAGTGACAATTTAATTCAATGGAGACCCGTAAGCAGCTCCCTTTGGAGACCAATTAACATCCAAAGTGTTACTAGTTACGGATTAGAATTTGAGCTAAATACAGTAAAAAAAATAAACAACCATAAATTCCATTTACAAACACAATACGCCTATACTGTTTCCAAAGATGATGTATTAAGAAAGCAACTCATTTATGTTCCATATCATAAAGCAAACGCATCAATTCAATACAACTACAAAAAATGGACTTTAAATTTTAACCAACAATACAATGGTAAAGTGTTTACGACAACATCTAACACACAAGAGGTAGACAATTTTTGGCTATCTAACATACAAATAAACAAGAACTTCTTAAAAAAGAAAATAAACATTGGTTTTATAGTAAATAATCTTTTTAATAAAGCATATCAGACAGTTGCTTACAGACCAATGCCAAATCGAAACTTTAAATTAAAAATTAATATTAAAATCTAAAAAAATGAATCTATTCAAAAAATTAACCATTGCTATCCTTTTACTAATCACTATTATTTCATGTGAAAGTGACTCTAATCAAGAACCATATCTTGGTTCTTACGCAAACGGAATCTTTGTATTAAACGAAGGACCATTTAATAATGGTACAGGAACACTTTCGTATATTGGTGTAAGCAATGTAATGACACATAACATATATCAAAAAGCAAATGGAGAAGAATTAGGAAATATAGCACAATCTATGTATTTACACGACGATAAAGCATATATTGTAATAAACAATTCCCATAAAGTAATCGTTGCTAATCGTTATACAATGGAAAAAATTGCTGTAATTGAAGGAACAAACATTAATAATCCACGTTATTTTGTAGCAGTTGGAAACACGGGCTATATTTCAAATTGGGGAGACGCTTCTAATGCAACCGATGATTTTATTGCTGTCATAGATTTAAACACAAATACCGTTACAAGTACTATTTCGGTTGGAGAAGGTCCAGAAGATATGCTAGTAAACAATGATACAATTTACATAAATTTACAAGGAGGTTATGGGCAAAACAACAAATTAGAAGTTCTAAATACCGATTCGAATACAGTTACTTCGAGCCTTACAATAGGAGATGTTCCAAATTCTATTTTAAAAGATAGCAATGGTGCTATTTGGGTATTATGTGGTGGAAAACCAAGCTGGACTGGAAGTGAAACAAATGGAAAATTAATTAAAATAGAGAATAATGCAGTAACGAATACACTTGATTTTGGAACAGGAAAACATCCGCAACACCTAACTATTAGCAACAATGATTTATATTATAATTTAGACGGTAAAGTATATAAAATGGCTATTTCTATAAATGAGTTAAACACAGATGGTATTACAGGATTTGATGGATATTATTATAGTATGAAAGCAAATGATAACTTTTTATACACAACAAATGCAGGAGACTTTTCAAGCGAAGGAACATTAAAAGTATTTGATTTAAGTACAAATACAGAAGCATATTCAAAAACGACAGGTATTATTCCAGGAAACATTATATTTCAATAATATAAATATTCTTCCATTTTAGAAATCTAAAATATGCATTAAAATATTTTTACGCGATGTAAAATCTGTATAAAAGATAAGACCTTATGAAAATTAACATAAGGTCTTATTATATTGTACGAACTGAATTAATTACAAAATACACTTGCATAATCACAGTTAAATAATGAAATTTATAATTTGAAACACTTTTAAATTTAAAATATTATACTATATTTGGTACTTATTATAATTTATAATCCCTTTTATAAATAAACTGAACCAAAATGAACAAAAAGATACTATTACTTATTGCCTTTTTTATAGCTATATTATCTGGAAAAGCACAAGACACACAATGTCAAAATTTATCTATAGACGCCAATTGTGTTTCCCCAGACAC
>JALSLK010000062.1 GCA_026988355.1 Flavobacteriaceae bacterium | reverse complement strand
AAAATGGAATTGGAATTGTTGGAATTCAAAACAAATCAGCAACAAGAGCTGTGGTAGCACCTGGAAGAACAAATGCAGATGGTTATTGGGATCCTAGAGCAAATAATCCTAACGGAGAATTGTGGCGTTTTGTTCCAAATGGAGACCTTTTAAACTACAACTTTTCTTGGTATGAAGATGATGGAAATGGTGGTTGGAATTTTGTTAGTGCAAACGAAACAATTTTAGTAAATCCTACAGTAGACACAACATACAGAGGAGAGTTAACTTTCCAAGGAGAATGTGCAAATAGTCCACAAATCTTTTTTCAAGAAATTTTAGTAGAACCAAATTTAGCACAAGACGATTCGTCCTTTACGTATCCAAATGAAAATGTATGTATTGAAGATGTAAATCCAATACCAACACCAACAGTGCCAGGAGGAACATATACTATTGCACCAACAACTGGTGTTATTAATGCTACAACAGGAGAAATTGATTTAACACTAACTCCTGCGGGAAGTTACATAGTGACTTACTCTACAACTGGCGTATGTGATACCGATTTTACTATTAACATACTTTCTATCACAGCAGATACTCCAATGGATGTAACAGATTGTAATGCATATACATTACCAGCATTAACAGTTGGAAATTATTTTACTGCAACTGGAGGAACAGGAACTATGCTAAACGCTGGAGATATAATAACAGATGCATTAACAACATTATATGTTTATGCAGAAAGTGGTACGATACCAAACTGTACAGATGAAAGTTCTTTTACAATTACAATCAATTTTTCTATTGTTCCAGATAATCTTATGGACGTGACAATATGTGATTCGTACACATTACCAACTCTATCTGCAAATAACAATTACTATACAGGAACTAATGGAACTGGTACAATGTTAAATGCTGGCGATGTCATTACCTCAACACAAACTATTTATGTTTTTACAGAAACAGCGACAATGCCTGTTTGTACAGATGAAGATTCATTCGTAGTTACAATAAACACAATTACAGCAGATGCTCCTATAGATGTAAATGTATGTGATTCATACACATTACCAGTATTAACAGTTGGAAATTATTTTACAGGAACTAATGGAACTGGTACCATGCTAAATGCTGGCGATACAATAACAACCACACAAACCCTTTATGTTTACGCAGAAAGCACTACAACACCCATTTGTACAGACGAAAATTCTTTCGTAATTACGATAAAAACCATAACAGCAGATGCTCCAATAGACGAAGTAGTATGTGATTCTTATACTTTACCAGCGTTATCCGCAGACAATAATTATTTTACAGGAGCAAACGGAACTGGTACTATGTTGAATGCTGGTGACGTCATTACAACAACACAAACTATATTTGTATTTGCAGAAAGTGCAACTGCACCAATTTGTACCGATGAGAATTCATTTACAGTTACTATTAATACAATGACAGTAGATACACTTGGAGATACAGCAGATTGTATTGGCTATACACTACCAACTTTAACAAGCGGTTCCTATTTTACAGAAACAAACGGAACTGGTACCACACTTAATGCTGGAGATTTAGTTACAAGCACACAAACTATCTATATTTATGGAGAATCTGGTACAATACCAAATTGTACTGCAGAGACTTCATTTACATTTACATTGTATCCAACACCAACAGCAACAGCACCAATTACAGAATTACACGAATGTAATACTGGCGACGGAACAGCTAATTTCGATATTTCGGAACTTGAAGATGAGATTATTGGATTGCAAAATGTAACCCTTACATATCACGAAACAAATCAAGATGCAATGGATGGAATTAATACATTACAAATAAATCCATTTGTAAGAGTAAGTGGTAATATTTGGGCTCGTGTTGAGAATTCTGATGGTTGTTTTGAAACTGTCGAAGTACCATTAACAGTAGACCAATGTTACGTTACCATACCAGAAGGTTTTTCGCCAAATAGTCAAATTATAGAAAATCAAACTTTTGATGTTAATCTACTAAAAGAATTATACCCTAACTTTACCATTAATATCTATAATAGATATGGTAAAGAAGTATATACTGGAAATCTTGGAACAGATAATTGGAACGGAAAATCAGACAATGAAGGAAATATTCTACCAACAGGAACCTACTTCTATGGTTTAAAACTCAATGATGACAAAGGTCTTAAATATCGAGGCTGGGTTTATCTGCAACAGTAATATATAAATTAAATAAAAAAAGAATTTCAAATGAAATTCTTTTTTTATTCTCTTTTTTTAGTTTTATCATTATTATATATATCTAAATTGTACCATATCGGCAAACACAAAAACAGGCAATATGAATGTTTTAATAATAACATATTACTTTCCACCGTCTGGAGGTTCTGGCGTTCAACGATGGCTTAAATTTATAAAGTATTTACCCAAAGAAGGTGTAAATCCTATTGTATATACTGTAAAAAATGCGAAATACCCTATAATTGACACATCGCTTGAAGAAGAAATACCAAATGGAATTGAAATTTTAAAGCAACCAATATTCGAACCAAACAATCTCTTTGCTGCATTTGAAAAAAAAGAAAAACAAGGCGCTGGTTTTTTAAATAAAACACCTTCCTTTTTTGGAAAAATTTTACAATATATTAGAGCAAATTATTTTATTCCAGATGCAAGAAAATTTTGGATAAAACCTTCTGTAAAATATTTAAGTAATTATATAAATAATAATAATATTGATACCATAATAACTACAGGACCTCCACATAGTTTACACTTAATAGGCTTAGCATTAAAAAAGAAAACAAATATTAATTGGATTGCAGATTTTAGAGATCCATGGACAGACATTGATTATTTTCATCAATTACCATTAACAAAAAAATCGATTAACAAACACCATCAATTAGAACAAAAAGTATTAAAAAATGCAAATCATATCCTTGTTGTTGGAAAAACCATGAAAGATAAATACCTTCCATATAATAAAAATATTAAAGTCATTACTAATGGATTTGACACCTTTAAGAATAAGAACAAAATAGATTTGGATAAAAAATTTAGCCTTTTACATATTGGCATGTTAAATTCGGATAGAAACCATACTATCTTATGGAAAGTATTAAATGAAATATCAAAAAATAATACCGAATTTAAAAAAGATTTACAAATAAAATTAATTGGAAAAATAAGCGATGATACTTTTGAAAGTATTAAAAAATATGATTTATACGATTTCGTAAAACACTTAAATTACATAAATCACAACGAAGTAATAGTACACCAAAAAGCAGCACAAGTATTAGTATTACTTGTTAATAACGTACCAAGTGCAAAGGGCATAATAACAGGTAAAATATTTGAATATCTACAAGCCAAAAGACCTATCTTAGCAATAGCACCAACACAAGGCGATTTATCCGAAATAATAGAAAACACAAAATCTGGCTTTGTGATTGATTTTGATGATGAAAAAAAACTCAAAAAAACAATACTTGAGTTGTACCAAAGTTATAAAAATAATACATTAGCAATTCAATCCATTAACATAGAGCAATATCACAGAAAAGAACTTACAAAAAAATTAGCAAACCTGCTTAATAGCATACATCAATGAAAAAAATAGTAACCATATTAGGAGCAAGACCTCAATTTGTAAAAGCAGCAGTATTAAGTAGAATTATTACATTGCATAATGAAATTGAAGAAATAATTGTACATACTGGCCAGCATTATGATACAAATATGAGTGCCGTTTTTTTTGACGAAATGGAAATTCCAAAACCAAAATACAATCTCGCAATTAATGGTCTAAATCACGGAGCAATGACTGGACAAATGCTCGAAAAAATAGAAAATGTACTATTAAAAGAAAAACCAAATGCTGTAGTTATTTATGGCGATACAAATTCTACAATTGCAGGTGCGTTAGCAGCAAAAAAATTAGATATTAAAGTCATACATATCGAAGCAGGTTTACGTTCATTTAATATGAAAATGCCAGAAGAAATAAATCGCATATTAACCGATCGTATTTCAGATTTATTACTTTGTCCAACAGATACTGCAATAGAAAATTTGTATAATGAAGGTTTTAAAAATTTAGACATAAAGATAGTTAAAAGTGGCGATATTATGAAAGATGCTGTACAGTATTACGGACAAACATCTGCGCAAAAATCTAATATTATAAAACGACTTAACCTCAATCCTAATGAATTTGTTCTAGCGACAATTCATCGTCAAGAAAACACAGACAATCTCACTAATTTAAAAACTATTTTTGAAGCATTAGAGCATATTTCCACAAAAAAAACAGTAGTATTGCCATTGCATCCTAGAACAAAACACGTATTAGAAAAAAACGATTTAAACTATGACATAACGACTATTGATCCTGTCGGTTATTTTGATATGTTAGAATTACTCAAAAATTGTAATCTAGTAATTTCTGATAGTGGAGGTTTACAAAAAGAAGCCTTTTTTAATAAAAAATATTGTATAATTGTTCGAGAAGAAACCGAATGGATTGAATTAGTTAGAAATAACTTTGCAAAAATTGTTGGAAGTGATGGTGTAAAAATAAAAACTGCTTTCGATAATTTTCAAATACAAATTAGAGATAATAATACTGATTTTTCAAAGAATTTATATGGAAATGAAGTTGGAGAAACAATACATAACGAAATAAAAAAAATAGTCTAAAATGCAATTACCACGATTTTTAACAGCCGATAATACAGACAATCCAAACGATAACTTTGTCATACATACCGAATATCCACGTTTTATAATAAACTTAATTGACGATGAAATCGAATGGTTGGAAGATTTTACGATGCAAGATCAAGCAGAATTTACAAATCAAGTAGCCGAATTAATTGATGAAGCAAGTGCTTTTTATGATCGAGAGGTTGAACGTTATAAAATGGATTAATCAAAAACACTTTTTTTCTTCCTTCTTTTCTCCTTTCTTTTTCTCTTTTTTTCTGCTTTCAGTCTTTTTTCTTCTAGTATTGCTTTGGCTTTAGCAATTTTTTGTAGTTCAACTTCTAGTACAAATACCTCTTCTGAAATTTTACCTCTATTTATCACTACCTTAAAAATATCAGAATGATTTTCATGAACCATTTGTGAATATTTCATACTACCAATAATTTTATTTACAAAATTTGGTGTCGTATTACTATGACCTACAATTAATACTTTTTTCCCTTTTTGTTGTTTTATAAAATCTGCATAATCAATTGCATTAGGATCGTAATATACTGGTTTAATATTTTTACTTTCGGCTACTGGTATCGCTGTTTGCAAAGTGCGCTTAAAATTTGTTGTAAAAACAGAATCTAATCTTTTATCTTCAAAAAAAGTAATAAAACTTTTTGCTCTATTTTGTCCTATTTTAGATAAGCTAGGATTCGATGTTGTATTGTCATTAACAGTCTCGGCATGTCTAATAAAATACAAAACAGTACTATTTGAACTTTCCAAAGTTTTTGACGCTCCTTGATTTTTATTATTATAATTGGCATTATA
>JALSLK010000061.1 GCA_026988355.1 Flavobacteriaceae bacterium | reverse complement strand
TAAGAATACTATTTTCATAATCAAAACGTCTTTTATTATTTTTCAAGGTTAAATTTACACATTTCAACTGAATTAAATAGTCAAATAAAAACACAGTAAAAGGAATCAGAAAACAAAGTTACTTTCCAATACAGAAATTAGCAAAAATATTACCTAAAAGATCTTCGGTAGTAACTTCGCCAGAGATAAGACCTAAATGGTGTAAAGCATCACGAATATCGGTAGCAAATAAGTCAGAAGAAATATTATTCTCAATACCTATTTGCACTTCTTTAATAGCGATTAAAGCATTGTTTAAAGCTTCAAAATGACGTGAATTACTAATTATTGTTTCATTATTACTTAATGCACCAATATTTGCTAACTTGGTTAGTTCGTTTTTTAATTGATTGATACCTGTTTTCTCTTTAGAGGAAATTATTTCTGATTTCTGATTTTTGATTTTTAAATTTTGAATTTCATCATCATTCAATAAATCTATTTTATTAATTATAACAAGAATTTTCTTGTCAGGATATTTTTCTTTAATTGAATTAACGTCATTTTTAATTTTTAATTCTTCATTTTTAATTTTATCCGCACTAACAAGCAATAAAACCAACTGCGCTTTTTTAATATTCTCATAGGTTTTTTGAATACCAATATTTTCAATAACATCGGAAGTTTCTCGAATTCCAGCAGTATCGATAAAACGAAATGTAATACCATTAATAATCAATTCATCTTCAATAGCATCGCGTGTCGTACCAGCAATATCGCTAACAATGGCTCTTTCTTCGTTAAGTAAAGCGTTTAGAAGTGTCGATTTTCCTACATTTGGTTCGCCAACAATGGCAATAGCAATACCATTTTTTAGTACATTTCCTAAGGCAAAACTATCGATTAATTGTTTTAAAGTTGAAGCAATTTTAGTTACTAAATTAGAGAATTGTGTTCGATCAGCAAACTCTACATCTTCTTCGGCAAAATCGAGTTCCAATTCAATTAAACTCGCAAAATTTAACAATTCTTGGCGGAGATTTTTAATTTCATTCGCAAAACCACCACGCATTTGTTGTAATGCAATTTCGTGCGATTTTCCGCTATCACTGGCAATCAAATCCGCAACGGCTTCCGCTTGACTTAAATCCATTTTTCTGTTGAGGAAAGCACGTAAGGTAAACTCTCCAGCATTGGCATTTCTACAGCCATTTTTTAAGAATAATTGAATAATTTCTTGCTGAATATATACAGAACCATGGCAATTAATTTCAACAACATTTTCGCCAGTATACGAATGAGGGTTTTTAAATACAGAAACCAACACTTCGTCAATAACTCTAGTGTTATCAATAATATTACCTAAATGAATTGTATGTGATTTTACGTTGCGTAAATCTTTATTGCTAAATTTAGATTTAAAAAGAGTGTTTACAATACCAATAGCATCATTACCAGAAATTCTAATAATCGATACAGCGCCAACTCCAGAAGGGGTAGTTAAAGCAATTATAGTATCGTTATTATATGTTATATTTGTTTTGATTTTGCAAATATACTACGCATTCTATGGATAAAACCAAATAAAGATACAATTATTTTTACGCAACAAATTTATGTGTATTACATAAGGTGTGGAACGTCTATATTTGTTGTCATACCAACTCAACATAAAAATAGTTCAAATCTATTTAGCGCATTTTGAAATTGAATTGGTATCAACTTGGCATGAACTCAATAAAAACGAAGATTTATTATTTATTATTCACACTTTTATATTTTTTATTTTGAGTTTATGATGTGCTTCGCAGTTCAAGGTTTTTATTGTTCAAAGATTGTTGTTTAGAAGACCGACCTTCCAAAAGATTTTATTCATCTCTTATTATTATTATTATTATTATTATTTAAATTCATTAGTATAAATTTAAAACATAGAAATTTGTCCATCATCTTCAAGATTATCGTTGGTATTCAAATTGGTATCCGTAGTTTTAGTATTACTAGAATTTTCAGGTAAAATAATGTTAGATTTACCATCAAATAATTCTTCATCTGTAACTTCAATATCCTCTACTTTTGGCTCTGTAAAAGGCAACGGGTCTAGTAAATTTACTTGTTTAATTTTGTTAGTAGTTAGTTGATTTCCAATGGCATTAATTCCTTTTATTGCAATAAAATCTTCAAAATTTAAAATTTCATTATCCAAACTTCTTTTAGAGAAAACAATTTCGGCCATTGGTCTATAATCGGTAGAAACAATTTCTAAAAATGATTTTGGATGATCCGAAATTACATGTTCTATTTTATTTGGATTATCAATCATAAAACGTTTTACAAAGTAACGTTCTTTTTCTCCTTCAAAATGAATTACAGAGATAGGTTTATTCGGATTCCATTTTTCTAGAACAATCATATCATTATCAAAATGGGTTGTTAATTTAGGCTCAATTGTTTTTAGACTTCCTTTTTGATTTATTATTAGGAGTCTATCCTCAGGCGTAAATTCACCTAATAATTCGCCACGGCTATCAACATTTAATCGTTGCACAATTTCATCGAACCATATTTTACGTGGTTTAAGAGTTGATTTTCCTTTTTCTTTAAGTTCAATTTTCTTTACTGTAAATTTTGTTACTGTATTGCCACGACTTCCACGACCTTTTATGGCTAATTCGGAAAAATTAATATCCCATTTTAACTTTTTAATGGTAGATAATGCTCTTAAATATAAGGTAACAATTTCTGCTTGTCCGTTAGCATTTGCAGTAAAGTATAACACTTTTGAGCCTTTATTACCAGCAGTTAAATCGTATTCTTTATCACGAGAAACTCCACTAACGTAAAAACGTTTCATAAATGTGTTTCCAGCTTTTCCATCGCGATAAATCATATTGTAAATGGTACGTTTGTCTTTCTTTTTAAATATGGCAGCATGTATAATGTTTTTACCAACAAATGTTTTAGAATCTACCTTAGTAATCATCATTTTTCCATCGCTTCGAAAAACAATAACATCATCAATATCAGAACAATCAGCAAGAAATTCCTCTTTTCTTAAGCTAGTACCAATAAATCCATCTTTTCTATTAATATATAGCTTGGCATTGCGCATAACCACTTTAGTAGCAACAATATCTTCAAAAGTACGTAGTTCTGTCTTTCGTTCTTTGCCTTTGCCATATTTTGCTTTTAGATTTTTAAAATAATCAATTACAAAATCAATTAAATTTGCTAAATGGCGTTTCACATCTTCGATTTGATCTTCTAGAGATTCGATATGTTGTTTGGCTTTGTCTATATCAAATTTTGAAATTTTCTTAATACGAATTTCTGTCAAACGGACAATATCCTCTTCGGTAATAGCGCGTTTTAAATGTTTAATATGTGGTTTTAAACCTTTATCAATTGCTTTAATAACACCTTCCCAAGTATCTTCTTCTTCAATATCGCGATAGATTCTATTTTCAATAAAAATACGTTCTAACGATGCAAAATGCCACTTTTCTTGAAGTTCGTTTAATTGAATTTCTAATTCTTGCTTTATTAAGTCTACAGTATGATCGGTAGAATGCTTTAGCATTTCGGTAACACCAATAAAAATAGGTTTGTTATTTTCGATAATGCATGCATTTGGAGATATAGAAACCTCACAATTTGTAAAAGAATATAGTGCGTCAATGGTTTTGTCGGGAGAAATTCCAGAAGGTAAATGCACTAAAATTTCTACTTCAGCAGCCGTATTATCTTCAATCTTTTTAATTTTAATTTTCCCTTTTTCATTTGCTTTTATAATAGATGTTATTAAGGAATTTGTAGTATTCCCGAAAGGCAATTCGCTAATTATTAGCGTTTTTTTATCTTGTTGAGAAATTTTTGCTCTAACTCGAACTTTTCCGCCACGTCTTCCATCATTATAATTAGAAATATCAGCAATTCCACTAGTCAAAAAATCAGGATAGATTTTAAAACTTCTTCCTTTTAAGTATTTTATGGATGCATCTATTAGTTCATTAAAGTTATGAGGAAGAATTTTAGTAGATAATCCAACCGCAATACCTTCTGCACCTTGTGCCAATAGCAAAGGAAATTTTACAGGCAAGTCGATGGGTTCTTTTCGTCTACCATCATACGTCTTTTGCCATTCTGTTGTTTTTGGATTAAAAACAACTTCTAATGCAAATTTAGATAAACGCGCTTCAATATATCTACTTGCAGCAGCTCGGTCTCCTGTGAGAATATTTCCCCAGTTTCCTTGCATGTCAATCAATAGTTCTTTTTGACCTAATTGCACCATTGCATCGCTAATACTTGCATCTCCATGTGGATGATATTGCATGGTATGTCCAACAAGATTTGCTACTTTGTTATAACGACCATCATCTAAATCTTTCATAGATTGCATGATTCGCCGTTGTACAGGTTTAAAACCATCGTCTATTGCAGGAACTGCTCTTTCTAAAATCACATAACTGGCATAATCTAAAAACCATTCTTTATACATACCTGTAACTTTGGTAATGGTCTCTTCTGGAGCAGAATTTGTTTCGTTATTCAGATTTTGGTTGTCTAATTCTTCGTTATTTTCTATGTTGTCGTTATCTTCTTGCATTTGCTTGCTAAACCTTTATTTTAATTGTTTTCTTTCTAAACGTTCTCTTGTTTCGATTAAAATGGAATGTAATTTTTCTTCTAATTCTTTTTTTGAAAACTTTACCAAATTGTTTTGCTAATTGTCCCGACAGTGTCGAGATAATCTCTTTTCCATAATCAGCACGTTTATTTTGTAGTACATGTTCGTTTATTTTATTACCAATTTTCCAAACTAAAGTTAAAGTACTATTTACTTGTATAGTAACTTGCTTTTTTTCTTGCTCTATGATGGCAGCGAGATTAGCATACAATGTATTTGAGTTTTTTTTAAGCATTTAATTTTAAATAGGATTGTGTACTTTTCATTTTTATTTTAATAGTTAAACTTCTTCTGCCAAATCCAATTCTACTTTCAAATTATTAATAATAAATTTTTGACGGTCTGGTGTATTTTTTCCCATATAGAATTCTAGCATTTTATGTACAGGCACTTCTTTATCTAGCATTACAGGATCTAATCGCATGTCTTTACCAATAAAATGTACAAACTCGTTTGGAGAAATCTCTCCTAAACCTTTAAATCGTGTAATTTCTGGTTTTCCACGTAAGGCTTCTATAGCATTTCTTTTTTCTTGTTCAGAATAGCAATAATAGGTATCTTTTTTATCGCGAACTCTAAATAAAGGTGTTTCCAAGATATACAAATGTCCTTCACGAATTACTTCGGGAAAAAATTGTAAAAAGAAGGTAATTAATAACAATCGAATGTGCATGCCATCAACATCGGCATCGGTTGCAATAATGATGTTATTATATCGTAAATTTTCAATACTATCTTCTATGTTTAATGCAGCTTGTAAAAGATTAAATTCTTCGTTTTCGTAAACAATTTTTTTACTTAATCCGTAAGAATTTAACGGTTTTCCTTTTAAACTAAAAACGGCTTGTGTGTTAACATTACGTGATTTTGTAATCGAACCACTTGCAGAATCTCCCTCGGTAATAAAAATAGAAGTGTCTAAACGATTGTCTTTTTTCATGTCGTTTAAATGTACTCTACAATCGCGTAATTTTTTGTTGTGTAAATTTGCTTTTTTAGCGCGATCTCGTGCTAGTTTACGTATTCCAGATAAATCTTTTCGCTCTCTTTCTGCTTGTAGAATTTTTTTCTGAATTTTTTCTGCAACATCTGGATTTTTATGTAAATAATTATCAAAACGATGTTTTACAAAGTCATTTATAAAAGTACGTACTGTTGGTAAATTACCACCCATTTCGGTAGAACCAAGTTTTGTTTTTGTTTGCGATTCAAAAACAGGCTCCATAACTTTAATGCTAATTGCAGTAACCACCGATTTTCGAATATCAGATGTATCGTAATTCTTACCAAAGAAATCCCGAATAGTTTTTACAATTGCTTCTCTATATGCATTTTGATGCGTTCCTCCTTGTGTAGTATGTTGTCCGTTAACAAACGAATAATACTCTTCGCTATATTGTGATTTGCTATAAGTTAAGGCGATTTCAATATCTTCACCTAATAAATGTGCAATAGGAAAAAGCCTAGACTCCTCATCAATAGTATCTTCTAATAAGTCTTTTAATCCGTTTTCCGAAAAATATTTCTCTCCGTTAAAAACAATAGTTAAACCAATGTTTAGATAGACATAGTTTCGAATCATTTTAATGATATACTCGTTGCGAAATTTATATTTTGAAAATATTTTTTCATCAGGAATAAAGGAAACTTTTGTGCCACGACGCAAGTTAGAATCTTCTATTTTGGAATCTAAATTTAATTCTCCTTTAGAAAATTCGGCAATTTTGGTTTTTTTATCACGAATAGATTGTACTTTAAAATAATCGGATAAAGCATTAACCGCTTTAGTACCAACACCATTTAATCCCACCGATTTTTTAAAGGCTTTGGAGTCGTACTTACCACCAGTATTCATTTTTGAAACCACATCAACTACTTTTCCTAACGGAATTCCACGACCATAATCACGAATAATAACCGTTTTATTCCGAACGGATATTTCAATTATTTTACCAGCACCCATTACAAACTCATCAATACAGTTATCTAAAACTTCTTTGATTAAAATGTAAATTCCGTCATCAGGAGCAGAACCGTCACCTAATTTACCGATATACATTCCTGGGCGCATTCTAATGTGTTCTTTCCAATCGAGAGAGCGTATATTATCTTCGGTATATTTTGTTTCTTTTGTCATTAAAAATTAAGGTGTTACGCTTACTGTTTTCTAGTTTCTTTGAAACGCTAATTTAAGAAATTCGGAGCTTTATTTTACTTGAAATTCGAATAGTTATTAACAAGAAAATTAAGAATTTTTTAATCTCAAAAGAGATTATATTGAAAATATAAAAGTAGTATAAGGCAATGATTATAGAAACTAATGATGCGATAATATAAGTCTGAGTTCGACTAAGATTTCTATTTACAGAAAATGAAGAAATGGTGAGATTTGAAGAATAATTTTTAAGGGATAACCTGTTATTTCTTAAAAATTATTCAAAAAAGATTGCCTTTTATTTGTTTTCCATTTGGGTTTGATTATTTTTCTCATTATCTAGATAATCTTTCTAAAATTAAATTTGCGATAAAGGTAAAAGAGGTATTATACCAACTCCACATCAAAATACACTATAAATTATTTATCTTTTCACGTCTTACTGCACTTTAAATTTAAACCATAGCATAGCTATGCTTGAAATTTCAAGATTGTAAAACATAAAAATAGTTCAAATCTATTTAGCGCATTTTGAAATTGAATAGGTGTTAATTGCTAGAATTAAATTTAACAAAAGATTGACTTTATTCTCTGCTATTTTTCTTTTTTCTACAAAATAATTAGCTATTTTTACAAAAAATAAATAAAATATGAATTACGCAGAACCAATGTTAAGGGCTGGAAGTTTAAAAGATAAAGTAATTGTTGTTACTGGCGGCGGAAGTGGTCTAGGAAAAGCAATGACCAAATACTTTTTAGAGTTAGGAGCAAAAGTGGTTATTTCTTCGAGAAATATGGAGAAATTAGAAAAAGCAAAAATAGAATTGGAAGAACAAACTGGAGGAACTGTTTTGCCAGTACAGTGTGATATTAGAAATTACGAAGAAATAGAAGCGATGCTAAAAGCGACATTAGACACTTTTGGAAAAGTAGACGGCTTGTTAAATAATGCAGCAGGAAATTTTATTAGTCCGACAGAACGTCTATCTGCAAATGCGTTTGATACAATTATTGATATTGTTTTAAAAGGAACGAAAAATTGTACTTTAGTTTTTGGGAAGCATTGGATAAATATTAAACAAGAAAAATCAACAGTCTTAAATATTGTTACGACTTATGCATGGACAGGTTCTGGTTATGTAGTTCCATCTGCAACAGCAAAGGCAGGAGTTCTTGCCATGACACGTTCATTAGCAGTTGAATGGGCAAAATACGGAATTCGATTTAACGCAATAGCTCCAGGACCATTTCCCACAAAAGGAGCTTGGGATAGATTATTGCCTGGAGATTTAAGAGAGAAATTTGACATGAAGAAGAAAGTGCCAGTTGGTAGAGTAGGAGAACATCAAGAATTAGCAAATTTAGCAGCTTATTTAATGTCCGATTTTTCTGCGTATGTAAATGGAGAGGTTATTACAATAGATGGTGGAGAATGGTTAAAAGGAGCAGGTCAAATGAATATGTTAGAAGACATACCACAAGAAATGTGGGACATGTTAGAGCAAATGATTCGATCTAAAAAAAGAAAATAATAAAATTTAAAGGTAGAAAATCAAAAAATATAAAATAAAAGTTATAATTTTTTTGACTAAATTTGCCTCTGCAAAAAAGCTAACAATTAATTAATGGGAAAAATAATAGCCATAGCAAATCAAAAAGGAGGAGTAGGTAAAACCACAACAACGGTTAACCTTGCAGCTGCACTTGGTGTTTTGGAGAAAAAAATATTATTAATAGATGCAGATCCACAAGCAAATGCAAGTTCTGGATTGGGTATTGATGTAGAAGAAGTTATTGTAGGAACATATCAAGTTCTAGAACATACAGCAACTGCAAAGAAAGCTATAGTAAAGACAAACTCACCAAATGTAGATATTATTCCTGCACATATTGACTTGGTTGCCATTGAAATTGAATTGGTGGATAAACCAAATAGAGAAAATATGCTTAAATTAGCATTAGAAGAAGTAAAAGATATGTACGACTATATTTTAATAGATTGTGCACCATCTTTAGGTTTAATTACCTTAAATGCTCTAACCGCTGCGGATTCTGTAATAATACCAATACAATGTGAATATTATGCACTAGAAGGTTTAGGGAAATTGTTAAATACCATAAATAGTGTACAAAAGATACATAATGCAACATTAGACATCGAAGGATTATTGTTAACCATGTATGATTCTCGTTTGCGATTGTCAAATTCTGTCGTAAAAGAAGTAAAAAAACATTTTGATACCATGGTTTTTAAAACCATTATTCGACGAAATATAAAATTAGGGGAAGCTCCAAGTTATGGAGAAAGCATTATAGCTTATGACGCAACGAGTAAAGGAGCAATAAATTATATAAATCTTGCAAACGAAATTCTTAAAAGAAACGAAGTAAATGGCAAAAGCGACTAAGAAACAAGCATTAGGTAGAGGATTATCTGCCTTATTAAAAAACACGAATCAAGACATTACTACTGCGCAAGATAAAAATGCAGATAGATTGGTTGGTTCTATTGTTGAAATAGAGATTGACTCTATAGTTGTAAATCCATACCAGCCAAGATCCTATTTTAATGAAGAAGCTTTAAGAGAACTAGCAAATTCTATTAAAGAATTAGGTGTAATACAACCAATAACAGTTCGTAAATTAGAAGGGAATTCTTTTCAAATTGTATCAGGAGAACGTCGTTTTAGAGCATCTAAATTAATAGGTAATACTAAAATACCTGCATATATACGATTGGCAAACGATCAAGAAATGCTAGAAATGGCATTGGTTGAAAACATACAAAGAGAAAATTTAGATCCAATAGAAGTAGCATTATCTTACCAACGTTTAATCGATGAAATTAAACTTACACAAGAAGAAATGGCAAAAAGAGTTAGTAAGAGTAGGTCTACAATTACTAATTTTTTAAGATTGCTTAAACTAGATCCAATTATCCAAACTGGGATGCGAGATGGTTTTTTGAGTATGGGACATGGTAGAGCACTAATAAATGTAGATAATCAACAAAAGCAATTAGAAATTTACGAAAGAATATTAAAAGATAAACTTTCGGTACGACAAACAGAAATGTTAGTTAAAGAATCTCGTTCTAATGAAAGAATTGTAACAAAAAAATCAACTTCAAAAGTAGTACCAAATTTTGTAAAAGAAAGTATAAAAGATTTGAATGATTTTTTTGGAAATACAGTTGATGTAAAAGTTTCGGGAAGTAAAGGGAAAATTATTGTTCCGTTTAATTCTATGGAAGATTTTAATCGAATTAAAAAGCTATTGAAATAATATTTATATAGTGATGAAAAAAAAACTCATTTTAATAAGTATTATATTTTTATTTCAAGGACTTGTTGTATTTGCACAAAATGATACAAATGAGTTGTTGATTAAAAATGCTCCAAAGTATGATGATTTTAAAATAAATCCGTTAGCACCAGCAAAAGCAGCATTCTATTCTGCAGTATTGCCAGGATTAGGACAAGCATATAATAAAAAATATTGGATGATTCCAGTAATATATGGCGCAATGGGAACGTCCTTATATTTTTATAAAAGAAATAATGATGCATATAATCGTTTTTTGTCCGCATATAAATTAGAATTAGCAGGAAAACCACACGAATTTGATAATTTTGATATTAGCGCAATCGAATCTGCGATAAGTAGTCGAAAAAAAGATAGAGATTTATCCTTATTTATTACAATAGGGTTTTATATACTTAATATTGTCGAAGCAAATGTAGATGCACATTTGCCAAATAATAAAATAAATACAAATATATCGTATCAACCTACTTTTTTAGTAGATCCTGTAACAAATAGAACAAATTTTGGTATGGCAGTGACCTATAAATTCAATTAGGATTATTAAATATTACAAATGAAAATAGCATTATTTGGTTATGGAAAGATGGGAAGAGCAATAGAAAAAATTGCTTTAGAACGAGGGCACCAAATCGTGGATAAAATAACCAGTACAACAAAAAAATATACGATTACAAAGGCAGATATTGCCATAGATTTTAGTTTGCCAAATAAGGCATATCAAAATATTGCAAGTTGTATCGAAGAAAATGTTCCAGTAATTTCTGGAACAACAGGATGGCTAGATAAATACGACAGTATTGTAAGATTATGTAAACAACAAAAGGGAGCATTTATTTATGCATCCAATTTTAGTTTAGGTGTAAACCTTTTTTTTGAATTAAATAAAAAACTAACAGAGTTAATGCATAAATATACCAATTATAATGCGAGTATTACAGAAATACATCACACACAAAAATTAGACAAACCTAGCGGAACAGCAATAACTCTAGCAGAACAAATTTTAGAAAAAAACACTAAAAATAAATGGGTTTTAGGTGTGACAAAAGATAAAAAAGCACTACCAATAACCTCAAAACGAGTAGAGGATGTATATGGAATTCATCAAATAAAATTTTCATCAGAAATAGATGAAATTGAAATTATGCATAAAGCAAAAAACAGAAATGGATTTGCATTAGGAGCAGTAATAGCGGCAGAGTGGTTAATAGGAAAAGAAGGAGTATATACCATGCAAGATGTTTTAGAATTAAAGAAATAGAAAAATAATAGAATCATAAATAAAGAATTAAGATGAGTTATATAGAAATATTTGGACTAACAATAGTAATATCATTGGTTTTTGGAGTTTTGCTTTTTAGCAAATTATTTGTTAAAGCAGGAAGAAAAACTTGGGAAGCTTATGTGCCAATTTATAACTATGTGGTAGTTCTAGATATTATCAAAAGACCAAAATGGTGGATAATTTTATTATTTATACCAGTTGTTGGTAACATTATGATATTGGTACTAGTATATGAGTTTCTTCATGTATTTAATTACCGAAAAAAACGATATACATTATTTACAATAGTATCTTTAGGATTATTTTTGGTTTATATTAATTTTGATAGTAAAACAAAATATGTTGGATTAGATAAAGAAGTTATCTTAAAAAATGTGACAAGTTGGACAAGTGCCATTTTGTTTGCAATAGTAGCTGCAACCTTAGTGCATACTTATTTTATGCGACCATATACAATACCAACTTCATCATTAGAAAAATCATTACTAATAGGAGATTATCTGTTTGTAAGTAAGTTTCATTACGGAGCCAGAACACCAATGACCCCTTTAGCATTGCCAATGGTACACGATTCCATCCCTTTTTCAGGAAAAGCATCTCATATAAAAGATAAAAGATTCCAATTGCCCTATTTTAGATTACCAGCTTTGCAAAAAATAAAAACGAACGATATTGTTGTTTTTAATTGGCCAGCAGATACATTAAAGACAATGTGGGGAGATAAATCAGGCGAATTTACCTATAAACCAATAGATAAAAAAACGAATTATGTAAAAAGATGTGTTGCTATTGCTGGACAGAAGTTTGAAATTAAAAATGGTGATATTTACATTAATGATAAACTATCCATTATGCCAGATAGAGCAAAACCACAATTTTATTATGTGGTAAAATTAAAAGAAAATGTAGATCCTATCCCTTTATTAAAAACATATCATGTAAGAGAAGGAGAGGCAAGACGTAATAATTTTGGAGAATTATTATTTAATTTAGATGAAAAAAATGCAACTAGATTAAAAAACAATCCAAAAGTTCGAAGTGTAAAGAAAAAATTAACACCAAGTGGAGAATATGATAAAGATATATTCCCACATGATCCACAATATCCATGGTCAATCGATAATTTTGGACCAATAAACATACCAAAAAAAGGAGAAACAGTAGAATTAAACAGAAAAACAATTCCCTTTTATAGAGATTTATTAAAAAGATACGAAGGAATAAGTTTTGCTGAAAATGGAAATGATTTTTTTGTAAATGGTAAAAAAATAACACAGTATACGTTTAAGCAAGATTATTATTGGATGATGGGAGATAACAGACAAAATTCATTAGATGCTCGTTATTGGGGATTTACACCATTTGACCATGTCGTTGGAAAACCAGTTTTTATATGGTTTAGTTGGGATGCGATAAACAAAAGAGTGCGAAAAGAACGTTTATTTACAACGGTTGGTGGAGATGGGAAACCAGTATCTTACCTAAATTATTTTATTGGATTCTTGATTCTTTATTTTGGATATGGTTTTCTTAAAAAGAAAAAAATAAAAGATTAAAATCTCTGTTTTTAACATCGAATTTAAAAGTTATGGTATTTCATCCAACGTATTTTTCATCGATATTGCAATACGCAATAATTATACAGTCGGATACCATTGTTTTTGAGGTCTTTGATAATTACCAAAAACAAACCTATAGAAATAGATGCTATGTATATGGAGCTAATGGGAAACAAACTCTCAATGTACCAATTCAAAAAAAAACAGGAAAACAATTTACAAAAGACATAAAGATTGATTATAGTTTTAATTGGCAATTAGCACATTTAAAAACATTACATTCCGCATATAATTCATCTCCTTTTTTTGAATATTACATAGACGATTTACAAGCTATTTTCTCAAAAAAAGAAACATTTTTAATCGATTTAAATTTTAAAACTTTTGATGTAATCATGAATTTGCTAGAGGAGCAAAAAAAAATACTTAAAACAGAAGACTACCATAAAGAGTATAAAGCAGATTATCGATTTCTTGTAAATGCCAAAAACAGAACAGAATTTGATTTGCCAAAATACAGACAAGTTTTTGATACGAAATATAATTTTCTAACAAATCTTAGTATTTTAGATTTACTTTTTATGGAAGGAACAATTGCCTCAATATATCTTGAAAGATTAAATATACCACAAGTTATAAACCTGAGTACGACCTAAATTGCAATCAAAATTTTTACCCTTTTTCTTATACCAATTCAATTTTGAAATGCGCTAAATAGATTTAACCTGCATTATTCATACAGTTAAATTTCAAGGTTAAAAAACCACAAAAATTTACCATTTAATAAATTTCAACTTTTTTCTTTCTAATTTCAACAAATTTGTGAGCTATATTTAGTCGCTCCTTAAATACTACACAATTAACTAACAATCAATAAAATAACTCATATAATTCTATTATTTTATTGTGTTTAAATGCAAGATTTTTCATATATTGCAGTATAAACCTTGCAATATATGA
>JALSLK010000060.1 GCA_026988355.1 Flavobacteriaceae bacterium | reverse complement strand
TCAAATTTGGTTAAATATAGCTCACAAATTTGTTGAAATTAGAAAGAAAAAAGTTGAAATTTATTAAATGGTAAATTTTTGTGGTTTTTTAACCTTGAAATTTAACTGTATGAATAATGCAGGATAAATGCACTAAATCAATTAACATTTGATGAATTATTAAATGATTTCTATTTAGATTGTATTGTTAACCAGCCAAATCAACACCGATTAATGTATAACAGAATGGTTAATACAATGGATGAAATGTTAGAAGAAATTTTTAATGATTTAGTTGCTCCAGAAGACCAAGATCTAAATACAAATCCTCAATATATTTATGATGTTCCTCCTAATGATGGAGTACATACTTTCAATTGGCAAGATGCATTCCACTATATGAATTTAAATGGTTTACAACAAGCTACTGAATACAATCAAGATGTACTACAAACTCCTTCAATTTCATTTTTAGTAAGTAAATATGCTATATATATTAAGGATCCATCACGATTCAATCAAAACACCTGTAATTAATAGTAAAATGAAAACAAATATTCTAATAATAAGTATTTTAGTACTATTTACTGTTTTAAGTTGTTCTTTAAATAAAAATTTCGAAAAACATCTACAAAATAGAGTGAATAATAATAAAATGGATACTATATATATATTAAAAAATAATGATAAATATATAACAAAGAAAAAATATATAAATAACAAAATATTGAACTATTATCAAATTGAATACAAATTTACCTTTAAAAAAAGTAATAAATATCTTAATTTTATAAGTTTATCACACAGAAGGAGTCAAGGTAAGCTTATAGAGATGCCTCCAACAGAAAAAAATAAGAAATTTCGAAAAAAGATAAAACATAAAACATTCACTTTTGATGATTTTAAAAACAAAACTACCTATGAAATAAATAGGTTTTATCATTTCAATAATTTTAAAACTTTTTACTTAATAGATAAAGATGAAAATAAAAATGGTAAAATATATTTAAGAAAAGTTAGTTTTGGTGGTAATTTTCCTAGAATTCAATAGAATGGTTAATGAAATAAATGAAATATTAGAAGAGGTTTTTGATGATTTAGTTGCACTAGAAGACCAAGATCTATCAAACAATCCTATATATATGTTTCCTCCACCAAATGGTATACAACACGCATTTAATTGGCAAGACGCTATGCATTATATGAATTTAAATGGTTTAAAAAAAGCAAAAGAATACCTTGATGAGGCTATGGTTATCCTCAGCAAAATATACCACCTAACGACCTTTCTCTTTCATATTTAGTAGATGAATATACCTATTACTTAAATGAAACTCCAAGATTTAATCGCAACACTTGTAATCAATAAGATGAAAACAAACATACCAATAATAAGCTTTTTAACATTATTTTTAATTTTAAGTTGCTCTCTTAATAAAAATTTTAATAAATACATATATGGTAAAAATGACAATGGAGAAGCAGTTTATTTATTTTTAAAGAAAAATAATACTATAAATAATACTATTTATATATATTTTAAAAATCATAAATATGAAACTAAGAAGAAATATATAACGGATAGTTTATATAATAATTATCAAGTAAATTATAAATTCACATTAAATAAAAGTAATAAATATATTTATTTTAAATATAATTCTCATAAATATGGAAAAGGTAACCTACATAAAAACCCATTGATAGAAAAAAACAAAAAAAATTAAAAAAAAATTAAAAAAAAACTATTTACTTTTAAAGACTTTGAAAACAAGGAAGTCTTTGATATAAATAGTTTTTATCATAGTAATAATCTCAAAACGATATATTTAATTGATAAAGATGAAAATAAAAATGGTAAAATATACTTAAGAAAAGTTGGCATGTTGGGTAATTTCCCAATAGCACAATAGAATGGTTATACCAATTCAATTTCAAAATGCTCTAAATAGATTTGAAATATTTTTATGTTTTACAATCTTGAAATTTCAAGCATAGCATAGCTATGGTTTAAATTTAAAGTGCATCATGCCCAGTAACTGAAAATACTCCTTTTACGTGAGATAAATTTTATGAATCATTAAGTTTAACAGATCCTCATCTTACCCAAGCATATTTACAAGAATTTGATATTCGTGAAAATTATCTAAGGCAACAAAATAGTTTATCCGAAAGTAGTTTAAGTGAAAATTGTATTAACCATGAAAAAAATATTTTTAACAGTAACGGAATTTTACAGTCAAATTCACGTTAAAATCATTCCGTAATCTCAATAATACGTTTCGCTTCGTTCCCAAATTCATCAACAACAGTTATTATATGTTTGCCATTCGTTTTAGGATGTATTGCCATTTCATGAATGTTTTGTGTTGTTCCTATAAACGTTTTATTGAGATACCAAAATACCTTTGCTTCTGGTGTACTATGTACTAACTTAAAAATAACATCGTTGGTTTTTCCATCGAAATCTTTTGGCAAAAAAATATTGGTAAATGCCTTTGGATAGATAAAATCCATTGCTTTCTGTGATGCTCCCATACAAGAAGCTTTAAAATTTGGCAAAGTTCTATACAATGGGTTTTTTTGCTTGTAATAGTATTCCATTAAAGCTGGTAATACAAACCAGCTTTTGTGCTTCATTTTATTTAACGGATAACAACTTGCATTTACTTGATACGTTTCTGAAGCGTCCAAATGCACCCAAAAATGATATGGACAAGGTTTTGTTTTTAAGCCTACACTTTGCACATAAATACTATCTTTTTCAACACAGTAATCACTTGCTCTATAACCACTTTTTTTACATACTGATACTTGTACTAACTCGTCAAAAGGTTTGGTAAACCATTTGCTTTTTGGTAACTCATCAAAAATATCAAACAATATTGGTGCTGCAGTTTGTACTCCTACCAAACCTGGTCTTCCTTCTCCATCTGCATTTCCAACCCAAACGCCAACTACAAAATCTTTAGTTGTACCTACTGCCCAAGCATCTCTAAAGCCAAAACTCGTTCCTGTTTTCCATGCAATTTCTTTTGAGGAATCAAAAAATTCCCAATTTTCTTCTCCTTCTGGACGATTTACTTCTTTTAACGCCTTATATGTTAAGTATAAGGATCCTGCATCGTATAGTGTTTTTTCGGTATCTATTTTACCAAAATTCGCTTTATAATCTGCCAAATATGATGGTTCTACAAACTCATTTTTATAATATTTTGCTTGTAAATCGTCGTAATGATTAATTGTTGAACTTATAGATGCAAAGCTTTTGGAAACGTCCCAAAGATTAGATTCTGCTCCTCCAAGTATTAAAGATAATCCGTAGTGATTTGCACTATATTTTATATCTTTTAATTGCAATTTTTTTAAATAATGGTAAAATCTATCCAAGCCAAATTGTTGCAACATTCTAACGGCTGGTACATTTAATGATCTTGCTAATGCGCTACTTGCTGGTACTGCTCCATCGTACTCTTGATTAAAATTTACTGGATTATAACTCGCTATTTGTGTTGGCACATCTACTATTAAGGTGTTTGGTAATATTTCGCCTGCATCTAACATTGCTGCATATAAAAACGGTTTTAATATACTTCCTGTACTTCTTGGTTTATCTATAACATCTACACTTTTTTGATGTGCTTTATCTGTTGGTGAGTTTCCTACATAGGTCAATACTTTTCGTGTTTTTACATCTAAAACCAATACGGCAATATTGTAAATCTGATTTTGTTTTAGTTCTTTATAATGTTTTTTTACTATTGCATTTGCTCTTTGTTGTAAATGAATATCTATGGATGTTTTTACTAATTTACCTTGGTATTTTTTGTCTATTTTTTGTAATAAGTGTGGTGCTATTTGCGGTAATTTGTACGGTTTTTGTGGTAATGTTTCTAATACAGCCAAATCGTATGTAAACCGATTAATTATTTTATTTTCAAATAATTTCTTCAATAATCTATTTCGTTTTTTTAGTAAACGAATTTGATTTTTTCCAGGATAGATTAAACTTGGTGCATTTGGTAAAACGGCTAAAGTTGCTGTTTCTGACCACGATAAATCGTTTGCTTTTCTACCAAAATAGCGCCATGAAGCTGCTTCTATTCCGACAACATTTCCGCCAAAAGGTGCGTTAGATGCATATAAAGTTAAGATTGCTTTTTTAGAATATCGAAACTCCAGTCTAGTTGCTAAAATAATTTCTTTGATTTTTTCAAAATAAGTTCTTCGTTTTCCTTTTCTGGATAATCGTATTACTTGTTGTGTTAGTGTACTTCCTCCTCTTTTTATACGCTTAGATTTAAGGTTTTGTAAAAATGCTTTAGCTATGGATACTGGATTAAATCCAAAATGCTTGTAAAAATAAGCATCCTCAAACTGCACAATACATTTTTCAAATTTATTAGGAATACTTTCTAGCTTTGGAAATCTCCACTGCCCGTCTGTTGCTATTTTTGCTCCTAACAGCTTACCATTAGCACTTTCTATTATCGTGGATGTTGGTTCGTTAAACAATTGCTTTGGCAACGAAAAATAATACCAAACTAATAGGATTAGTAGTAGTACACTTTTTTTCTTGTTGTTTTTTATATAGTTTTTTATTCTAAACATTTACTTTACAAAAGTAATACCTTTTGCTTTTCTATTTTAAAGTATTTAGAATTCGTTGTGATTGATCTAATATTCGTTGTAAAGTATATACTATTTTTTTAACTCCTCCTGCCACAACCAAGCAGAACGCAAAGCATCTTCGAGAGTCAATTCACTTTTCCAACCTAACTCTTTATTTGCTAAAGTAGTATCGGCATAAGCTGCTGTTATATCTCCTGCTCGACGAGATACAATTTTATAATTTAATGTTTTATTATTTGCTTTTTCAAAAGCATAAATCACTTCCAATACCGAAGAGCCTTTGCCTGTACCTATATTAAAAAATTCTAAAGCTGCCTTTTGTTTTTTAGTAAAAAGGCGTTGTAATGCAACAACATGTGCTTTTGCTAAATCTACAACATGAATATAATCTCGTACTGCTGTACCATCATACGTATCGTAATCTCCTCCAAAAATTGATAGTTCTTTTCGAATTCCCGCTGCTGTTTGGGTTATATACGGAATTAAATTTTGTGGTTCTCCAATTGGCAACTCTCCTATTAAGATACTATCGTGTCCTCCTATCGGATTAAAATAACGAAGTGCTATCGCCTTCAAATCACTTACTTTCGTTGCGTCTGCTATAATCTCTTCTGCTATCTGTTTGGTATTCCCATAAGGAGATGCTGCTATTTTTATTGGTGCTTTTTCAGTAATTGGTAATACTTTAGCTTGCCCATAAACAGTACAAGAAGAACTAAAAATTAAATTTTTAACCTTGTTTTGTTCCATTTCCTGCAACAAATATATTAAGGTATTTATATTATTTTCGTAATATTTCAATGGCTGTTTTACACTTTCTCCAACTGCTTTAGATGCTGCAAAATGAATTACTCCGTCTACCTTATTTTCTTTAAAAAAATTAGCAACCGCATCCTTGTTTTTTAAATCAATTTTAAAAAAGTTTGGTTTTTTATTCGTTATTGCGGTAATTCCATCAAGTACAGTCATCGTAGTATTAGATAAATCGTCAATAATCAAAACTTCAAAATCGCTATTTTGTAGTTCCACAACAGTATGCGAACCTATATATCCTAAACCTCCAGTTACTAGTATTTTTTTCATGTTTTTGTTTTATTAAAAGATTAAAATTCAATAATTGAAAGATTAAACTTTTAAGTTCATTTAATTAAATAGAACTTATTAAAAACTTCAAAACAAGTCTTGTTTCCTGTCTCTTTATTTTTGTTTCTTATTTACAAAACTCCAAAATTGCATCTACAATAAATTGTTGTTGCTCTTCTTCTAATTCTGTATGCATCGGTAAAGACAAAACGATTTTACATAAATGGTTCGTTACTTTAAAATCTACTTCATTATAACGCTCATCTGCATACGCTTTTTGCGCGTGCAATGCTACTGGATAATAAATTGCATTTGGAATTCCTTTATCTAATAAATGTTTATGTAAAGCGTCTCTATCTACGCTTTCATCTAATTTTAATGTGTATTGATGAAAAACATGTGTGCTAAAATCGCTTATTTCTGGTGTTTCAATTTTACTACAATTCGCAAAAGCATCGCTATAAAATTTTGCTGCTTTTTGACGTGCAGCACAGTAACCATCTAATAAAGGTAACTTAATTTGTAAAACTGCGGCTTGTAAACTATCTAAACGAGAATTTACACCAACTACATCATGGTAATAACGTTTATACATTCCGTGATTTACAATACCTCTTATTCTATGAGCTAAATCATCGTCGTTGGTAAAAATTGCACCACCATCTCCATAACAGCCTAAATTTTTCGATGGAAAAAAAGAAGTTGTTCCTACATTACCAATTGTTCCTGATTTTTGTTTTTTCCCATTAGAAAATGTATAATCTGCTCCAATTGCTTGTGCATTATCTTCAATTACAAATAAATTATGTTGTTTTGCAATTTCCATTACAGCTTCCATGTTGGCACATTGTCCAAATAAATGTACTGGTACAATTGCTTTGGTTTTTGGTGTAATTGCCTTTTTTAAAGCTGCAATATCCATATTAAATGTTGTTTCCTCAACATCTACCAAGACTGGTGTTAAATTTAATAATGCAATTACCTCAACGGTTGCGGCAAAAGTGAAATCAACCGTAATTACCTCATCTCCTGGTTTTAAACCTAAGCCCATCATGGCAATTTGTAAAGCATCGGTTCCGTTTGCACAAGGAATAACATGTTTTACATCTAAATATTTTTCTAAATCTGCTTGAAATCCTTTCACTTCTGGACCTCCAATATAATATGCTGTATCTAAAATACTTTGAAAAGCTTCATTAATCTGTGGTTTTATATGGTTATACTGACCTATTAAGTCGACCATTTGTATTTTTTTCATCTTATTTTAAAATTTAATTGTATGCAAAAATACAAATTATAAGGATTAGTGTTAATTTTGCAAAGTGATTTATTTTCTATACAATATATTTGTTCATAGTATCGGCTGGTTGTTAATTCCAGTAAGTTGGTTTCATAAAAAGATTTCTTTATTCCTTAACGGAAGAAAAGAAACTTTTAAAAAACTACACAGTATTAAAGAAACAGATACTGTTATTTGGTTTCATTGTGCTTCGCTTGGAGAATTTGAACAAGGTAGACCTATTATCGAAAAATTACAATCTCAAAACTCTAAAGCAACGAAAAAAATTAAAATTGTTGTGACATTTTTTTCTCCATCTGGTTACGAAATAAGAAAAAATTATGAATTTGCAGATGTTGTTTGTTATCTACCAATGGATACTAAAAAAAATGCAAAACATTTTTTAGATCAAATTCATCCAGAAATGGCAATTTTTGTGAAATATGAATTTTGGCCAAATATTCTAAAGGAATTAAGTCAACGTAAAATTAAAACAATATTAGTTTCAGGAATTTTTAGAAAAAATCAAGCTTTTTTTAAATCTGGTTTTAATAGTACATTTATGAAAAAATCACTACGAGCTTTCGATTATTTTTTTGTACAAGATACCAATTCAAAAAAATTACTACATAAAATTAATTTTAATAATGTATGTGTTTCTGGAGATACGCGTTTTGATCGTGTTTTTGAGATTACAAAACAAGATAATTACCTTAGTTTTATTGAAGAATTTACACAAAAAAAACACGTTTTAGTAGCAGGAAGCACTTGGAGAAAAGATGAAGAATTACTAATAAATTATATTAATAACCACGCTACTGATAATGAGAAATTTATTATTGCGCCTCATAATATTACAGATATTGATTGGTTAAAAAATGCATTTACAAAAGAGGTTACCTTATTTTCTGACACAAAAAAAAACAACCAAGCGTCCATTTTTATTGTAGATACTATTGGTATTTTAACCAAAGTTTATAGCCATGCTCATGTTGCTTATGTTGGAGGAGGCTTTGGTAGCGGAATTCATAATATTTTAGAACCTGCCACTTTTGGTGTACCTATAATTATTGGACCTAAATATCAAAAATTTAAAGAAGCCATAGATCTTGTTCGATTAAAAGGATGTTTTGTTGTCCATAATAATACAGATTTAACCTCTATTTTAAAACAGTTTAAAGAAAACAAAGATTATAGCAATAACGCTTCTCAAACAACTAAAAAATACATTAAAAATAGTATTGGTGCAACAAAGTATATTATTGATTATATTAAAAAAAATAGTAGTATCTTGCAAACGCAAAATCACACTAACTAAAACTTGACATCATGCGAACTAAACTACAAGACTATTTTAGTATTGTCTTTGAGCCAGAATTACTCACCGAAATTGAAAAATTTGGCACTTTAGTCACTTTAAAAAAGGACGATTTACTCATTGATGTTGGAAGTAAAATAACACAAGTCCCATTACTATTAAATGGTGCTATAAAAATTGTTAGGGAAGATAAAAATGGAGATGAAATTGTTTTGTATTTTTTAGAACGTGGAGATACGTGTGCAATTTCATTCGTTAATTGTCTAAACAAAAGTAAAAGTAAAGTTAGAGGAGTTGCCGAAAAAGATTCTGAAGCCATCTATATTCCAGTAAAAAAGTTAGAAGAATGGATGGCAAAATACAAAACTTGGAGGGAGTTTGTAATCGAAAGTTATAGTAGTCGTTTAGACGAAATGATTGAAGCAATAGACACTTTAGCTTTTATGAAAATGGACGAACGTTTATTTAAATATTTATCCGATAAGGTTAAAATTATGCGAGATACTACTTTAAATACAACACACCAACAAATAGCAATTGACTTAAATACTTCTCGTGTTGTAGTATCTAGATTATTAAAACAACTCGAAAATTTAGGGAAAATAAAGCTACATCGTAATAAAATTGAAGTATTGGATTTTTAACATTTATATGTAACTTTTGATACGTATGTGTAAAAAATATAGTATAACTTTGGTATACTAACTAAAAAATATTCTTATGGATTTTATCCTACAACCTTGGGCATGGTACGTGTCTGGACCACTTATTGCCTTATCGATGTTTTTAATGTATTATTTTGGTAAAAGGCTTGGTATATCATCAAATTTAGAAATACTCTGCTCAATGAGTGGAGCAGGAAAATTGGTCGAATACTTTAAATTTGATTGGAGAAAGAAAAAATGGAACCTTATTTTTATGCTCGGATTAATTCTTGGAGGATTTCTATCTTCAAATTATTTATCTAATACCAATACCGTTGCAATTAGCCAACAGACCAAAACCGATTTAGATGATTTAGGTTTTAAAAACGCAGGAGATACCTACATGCCTACTGAAATATTTAGTGTGGAGAACTTAAACTTAAAAACAATATCCATTTTATTAATTGCAGGTTTTTTGGTTGGCTTTGGTGCACGTTATGCTGGAGGATGCACAAGTGGTCATGCCATAGTTGGTTTAAGTATGTTAGAAATGCCTTCTTTAATTTCGGTTATTGGCTTTTTTATTGGTGGTTTAACAATGACTTGGTTTATTTACCCTTTAATATTTAATTAATATGAAATATTTAAAATTCTTTTTAACAGGTACTTTTTTCGGAATAATTCTTTCAAAATCTGAAGCAATTTCTTGGTATCGTATTTTTGAAATGTTTAAATTTCAATCTTTTCATATGTACGGTATTATTGGATCCGCAGTTGTTATAGGTATTATTTTAGTACTCATAATGAAAAAAGCAAAACTTAAAAATATTAATGGCAACGAAATAGAATTTACTCCTAAAAAAAGTGGAAAATATCGAAATATTCTCGGTGGTATTATTTTTGGATTAGGTTGGGCATTAGCAGGAGCTTGTCCAGGACCTTTCTTTGTACTAATTGGTAAAGGTATTTTACCTATTCTTATTGTAATTTTTGGTGCCATGATTGGTGCATTTTCGTACCATGCAACAAAAAACAAATTACCACATTAATTGCATTATTTAAAATATTAATAATAAAGATTTTATAATTCATAATATTTATAGTATATTTGCGACTTATTAACATTATTATTAAAATGAATAAAGGTACAGTAAAATTTTTCAATGAATCAAAAGGATTTGGATTCATTACAGACGACGAAGACACAGGTAAAGAGTACTTCGTACACGTAACAGGTTTAATTGATGAAATCCGTGAGGGTGACGCAGTTGAATTTGAATTAAAAGAAGGTAGAAAAGGATTAAACGCAGTTAATGTAAAAGTGCTTTAGTCTAAGATTTATAACTTATTTTAGTACAAGCCCTATCAAATTGATAGGGCTTTTTTATAACCTTGACTTAAAAAAATTATTCAATTAATAATTTTTTAATACGAGTTATTGGACCTGTACAAGTAGTTTTATGACATGCTATACAAGATTGTATGGCAATATTAAAATTGTTTTTTACACTTTCTTTCGTCGAATTATCTAAATTTTCTATATTCCTAAAATATAAATTTGTAAAATTTTGAAAGGATGTATTGTGAGTAAACTGATCGGAAAGTTCTGCCGTATGGATTTGCTTAAATCGCTCTGGGAATTTTTTAGGCAATGCTCCTTTTTCAATTAGTTTTTTAGACGCTTCTTGAAAAACAAACATATCTCGCATTAATAAAGTCATTTCGGAAGGTGTATACATAACAAATTCCTCTTTTACTTCTTTTTGTTTATTCATATCTTCCTTTTTTATTTCACAACCAAAAAGAGAAATAAGAACAATAAAAAATAGAAAATTTAATTTTTTCATTGTGGTGTTTTATTGTTTCATTAATACACCATTAGACTCCACAGCAAAAGTAACCTCATCTTCGGTAATCTTATTAATTTCTTCTTTACTCAAACCTTCATCTTCTGCATAGTGACGTAATTGTGCTACGGTAACAACATCTAAATATGCTTTTCCAGAAACAATAACCTCTCTATCCTTTGAATTTAATGGCACAAAAAAACCATAATCTTTAAACCTCACTAGAGATTCTTCGTTATTTCCTAAATCCAAACGCATCCAACAACCTTTTTTCTTACAAGATTTATTTATTTTTGAAGCAAATTTAACAGCTAAAGTATCTCCTTTCTTTAAAGATTTGAATTTATCATACATTTGACCTTTAGACAAATAATTTTCTGAAGTAATTTTATCTCCAAAAGAAATATATGTGGTAGTAATCTCTTCGTTGTTCTTTTCGATTGATTTTTTATCTTCTTTACAAGAAATAAAAATTACCATAACAAGTACTATTAATCCTAATTTTTTCATGTTTATTCTATATTTAATTTGAAACAAAAATAATACATATTTTCTTCTAAACACAAGGGGAATATGAATTATTTAAGTAATTCTTCCTTATTCTAAATAGCTTTTAGCTGTTAAAAAAACCTAACAGAACTTATAATTATGTATTTTTGCAATTCGCTTTAAAACGATTATAAGTATGAGTTCAAGTCGAATGAAAAAAGAAGCTTTACGCTACCATGAAAAACCGACTCCAGGAAAAATTGAAGTTGTTCCTACAAAAAAACATGCATCACAAAGAGATTTGTCACTTGCATATTCTCCAGGAGTAGCAGAACCATGTTTAGAAATACAAAAAAATCCAGATGATGTCTATAAATACACTGCAAAAAGTAATTTAGTCGGTGTAATATCTAACGGAACTGCCGTTTTAGGGCTAGGAAATATTGGGCCATTAGCATCCAAACCTGTAATGGAAGGAAAGGGATTGCTCTTTAAAATATTTGCAGATATTGACGTTTTTGATATTGAAATAGACGCAACAGATGTCGATAAATTTGTAGAAACTGTTAAGGCTATTGCTCCAACTTTTGGCGGAATAAATTTAGAAGATATCAAAGCTCCTGAAGCATTTGAAATTGAACGTAGACTAAAAGAAGAATTGGACATTCCTGTAATGCATGACGACCAACATGGAACAGCAATCATTTCTGCCGCAGCATTAAAAAATGCCATAGAACTGGTAAATAAAGACATTTCAAAAGTAATCATCGTTGTAAGTGGCGCTGGAGCAGCAGCAATATCTTGTACTAAATTGTATATGAAATTAGGCGCAAAAATAGAAAATATTATTATGTGCGATAGCAAAGGTGTTATTAGAGCAGATCGAGGAGGTTTAAATCGTCATAAAAAACAATTTGCAACAAAAAGAGAAGTATACACTTTAGAAGAGGCAATGGTAAATTCTGATGTATTTATTGGTTTATCTAAAGGAGGAATTGTGTCTTCCGAAATGTTAAAAACAATGGCAAAAGATCCCATTGTTTTTGCATTGGCAAATCCAAACCCAGAAATTGATTACAAAACTGCTGTAAAATCTAGAGAAGATATTATTATGGCTACAGGTAGATCGGACAATCCAAATCAAGTAAATAATGTATTGGGATTCCCTTTTATTTTTAGAGGCGCTTTAGACGTAAGAGCAACTGGAATTAATGAAGATATGAAAATGGCTGCTGTACATGCAATTGCCGCATTAGCAAAAGAATCTGTTCCAGAACAAGTCAACATTGTTTACGACGAAATAAACCTAACTTTTGGAAAAGAATACATCATTCCAAAACCATTTGACCCTAGGTTAATCTATACTATTCCTCCAACAATTGCAAAAGCTGCAATGGATTCTGGCATCGCAAAAAATCCAATAAAAAATTGGGATAAATATCGCGATGAATTAATGGAAAGATTAGGTACAGGTAATAAATTGATTCGAATTTTACACAACAGAGCGAGAACAAAACAGAAAAAAATAATTTTTGCCGAAGCAGATCATCTAGATGTAATAAAAGCCGCACAAATAGTTAGCGATGAAAATATCGGAATACCTATATTAATGGGAAATGCCGAAATCATAAACGAACTAAAAGAAGAAATTGGCTTTACAGCAGATGTAGAAATTGTAGATCCAAAAACAAAAGAAGAAACCAAAAGAAGAAATGAATTTGCTAAGATTTTTTGGAAAGCAAGACAACGAAAAGGTTTTACATTACTTGCTGCTCAAAAAATAATGAGAGAACGTAATTATTTTTCTGCCATGATGGTTAATGAAGGGTATGCAGACGCTATGATAACAGGTTATTCGAGAAACTATTCTAGTGTTGTAAAACCTATGTTTGAACTCATCGGAAAAGAAGAAGGTGTCTCTAGAGTTGCAGCATGTAATATTATGCTAACCAAAAAAGGACCTATCTTTTTAGCAGATACAACCATTAATATAAATCCAACAGCAGAACATCTAGCAAAAATTACACAAATGACCAGTAACTTGGTAAAACTTTTCGGACAAAAACCAAATATTGCCATGTTGTCCTTTTCTAACTTTGGAGCATCTAATGCTAAAGAAACAACCAAAATAAGTGAAGCGGTAAAATTTATACATGACAATTATCCAAAAGTTGTAGTCGATGGACCTGTACAAGCAGATTTTGCTTTTAATTCTGAACTGCTAAAAGATAAATTTCCATTTTCAAAATTAATAGGTAAAAAAACAAATGTACTTATATTTCCAAATTTAGATGCGGCAAATATTACCTATAAAATGATGAAAGAATTATATGCTGCAGAATCTATTGGACCGATTATGCTTGGCTTTAAAAAACCAGTACATATATTACAACTTGGAGCTAGTGTAGACGAAATGGTTAATATGGCAGCAATCGCAATAATTGATGCACAAGAAAAAGAAAAAATATTAAATAAAAAAATATGTTGATTTTTTTGGCACATCTTAAAATCAAATTGGCATAATCATTAAATTAAAAAGATTCATTTGTGTTAGAAATGAATCTTTTTAATTTTTCATACCAACCACACATAATTTTATCTTAACAAACTTAAAATAAGTAATGAAAAACACATATTTCAATTTTACCTTTTTACAAAAAATTGTAAGATTTTAAATCTTAAAAATTTTTGTACATTTGACCCTTATCTAGTTGTAAAAAAAATGATTACATTTATAAAAGGAAAATTAATAGAAAA
>JALSLK010000059.1 GCA_026988355.1 Flavobacteriaceae bacterium | reverse complement strand
TTTTAATGCTAAAATAAAAGGGTTTAGAACACAATTAAGAGGAGTCAGAAAAGTGGATTTCTTCATGTTTAGATTACAAAAATTATTTGCCTAAATATAAAAATCCCACAAGTTTTGAGACTGTTCCCTATTACTTCTTGGTTATTAATAAATAGTTTGTTTATTCCATCGTTATTTGGCGATAATTTCATTTCCCATATTATATTTACCCATTCATTTCTTGGGAAAGCCATATTGGTTTGTAAGATTGTTGTTCCTAAAATCTTACTTCTTTCTATAGTTAAAAAACCGTCTGTTTTTATCATTAATCGTACTCCTGGACATTTATTGTCGGAAACTGTTGGATCCCAACACGAACAACATTCGATATCGATTAGTAAAAGGTTCTCTAAATTTTCTGTTGTTGCAATATAAAAATTAGCTTCCATTCTAACGATTGCTCCTTCTGAGGCTTTAAAACCCTCTTTTTCTATATCCATTTTTGATAAGGTACTATTGGAGGCTTTTGCATAAATTCGTAAAGAGTTATTTCCTTCCAAGACACGATTGCTTTCTATTTCTATTTCGTTTTCTACACCATCTGGATTTACTTGTTGTATTCTAGTCCATCTATTTCCTCTACTTGGAAATAATTCCATTAAATCATTTTCTTGTGTTTCAAAGCCATCTTTAAACAAATAATTTATGTTATTTGTTGGCAATATATTCTCTTGTTTTGCACAAGATGCGACGATAAATAATATAAATATTATTTTTTTCATTGGTATTTCTTTATAAACTAAACGATTTTATTTCGTAAGTATTGGCTAAAATATAACAATATTATTTAATTTGAAATCCGAAAAGCACCATCTTTAGAAGTGTTATAAAATAGTATCTTGTTTTTTAAACAGGTTTTTTGCCATTGCTTTTTGTAACTTTTATAATTGGAAGCATCTGCAATAATAATTTTTGGTTTTAGTCTACGTATTAATCGTTCTAAATTTATCTTTGGCGATTGCCTTAACAGTACTATTTCTGGTTGTAATTTTGTAATTTTATATACTTCCAAACTATCTATAATTAGTAAGTTCTGTGTATTTATTTGGTATATATTCTTTATGGTTTTATAGGTATACTCTAAATTACCTATTCCTATTTTGTAATCTTGTAATGCTTTATTTTTTACCGAAGAAATACTATCTAAACTACTATAAACTGTTGCTTTTTCTCCTTTTCTATTTACTAATATGGTTTCTTTATTTTTATGGATTATTAGTACTTCTTTCGTTTTTTGACGCTGCCATTTTTCGTAGATTAATACTGTTTGAAATAATACAATTCCGAATAAAGCAAAACCTAACTTTTTAAAACTTGGATGTTTTAAGTAACGAAATCCAAAAATAATAATTAAGTAAGACGTTATTAATAGTAAGATTGAGTAGTTTATTTGCTCAAATAAAAAAGTTTCTTGTTTGGATATAAAACGAATAAATGCGTTCATATTATATATGATTAATCCGAATGTTTTTGCTAGAATTTGTGGTAATATGCCTAATGTTGCTAATAAGATAACGAGAACTCCAAATGCTAAAATAAATCCCAATAAAGGAATTATGACCAAACTTGTAATGAAAAATAAACTTGGAAACTGATGAAAATAATACAAACTAATTGGTAAAACGCCTAGTTGTGCTGAAAATGAAATTGCTAATAATTGCCATATTTTTTTTAAAATCCATTGTTTGGGATTGCAAAATTGGAGAAACAATGGATAGAAATATACAATTGAAAAAACGGCTACATAACTCAATTGAAATCCGACATTAAAAAGGTAAAGTGGATGTATTAAAAGTAAGAAAAATAAGGATATAAATAAATTATGTAATGTATTTGTCTTTTTATTAGATAACATTCCTATTGCAATTGCTGTAAACATTGTTACTGCTCTAATTATAGACGATGAAAATCCTGCTATTAATGCATAAATCCATAGTAATATTACTATCAGAATTAATTTTATAGGTTTGCCGTTTTTAAGTAATTCTATCGGTTTTAAAAGTATATTTAGTAGTAATAATAATATGCCTATATGAAGTCCAGAAACTGCCAAAATATGCATTGCTCCTGCTCCAGCATAACTTTGCAACAATTCTTTTGAAACTTCTTGACGTTGTCCTAACAATAAAGCGTTAATTATTGCTATCTCTTCTTTTTTAAACGGATATTTTGCTAGTGATTTATTTATCTTCTCTCTTATATTAAATGCGATTTTATGTAATGTTAGTTGCGATTTTGAAAGCGGGATTATTTCTTTAGTTGTACTTGTAATTTGATGATGTATTTGTTGTTTTTCTAAATACTTTTTATAATTAAATTGGTATAAATTTAACGGTTTATTGATCGGTTTTAATTTGGATTTTACTAGTATTTTATCTCCTACTTTTAATTTACTTTTTGTACTGTCAATCCTTGTATTTAATAAGATTCTTCCTATTGCTTTTTTTTGTTCTATTTGTATTATTTTAGTTTCATACTTATGGTAATATTGGTTAGATTTTAATTGTTTTGTTACGACTAAAACGATACGCTTGTTTTTCGTTTCAAAATTACTGTAATGTTTTTTTTGAAACCTACTATTTTGTACAGAAACGGCACTAATTCCGATAAGGGAAAATAAAAAATAGCCAACAAAATTAAACTTATAATTGTATTTGTATGATTTATTTGTTTGCCAATAAATAAAAATTAAAAGGAATAAAACGCTTCCTAATAAACCTATTATTACAGTAGGTTTTATTGGTATATAATATCCAAAAAGGATACCAATACTAAGTAATACAGTAAGCACTGTTGGAATAAAGTGTAAGATTTTCATAGCAGGATAAAACTACAAAAAGTATTCTTATTTTCCAAACCTAAATAAAAAACCAATACATACTTTTTATGTTTTTGTTACATAAAGCACCTATATCTTTCGGTTTTAAAAACTTTTATTTATTTCTTGATTGCCAATTAAAGTTTACTTTCGTATCTTAATTATGGATGCAAAAATAAGTTTTAAAAGAATTAATAAACTTGCAATACCTGCAATTATTGCAGGTATTGCAGAACCATTGCTTTCTATTACAGATACTGCTATTGTTGGGAATTTAGAATTTAATGCTGTTGAAGCTTTAGCTGCTGTTGGTATTGCTGGTTCTTTTTTATCTGGTTTGTTTTGGATTTTAGCGCAAACTCGTTCTGCTATTTCTGCTATTGTTTCCCAATATTTAGGTGCTAAAAAACTAAATGAAATTGGTTCTTTACCTGCTCAAATCATTGCAATTAATGTTTTACTTAGTATTGGTATTTACATACTTACTGTTGGATTTATTACTGCCATTTTTAAAATGTATAATGCCGAAGGCTTAATTTTAGATTATGCGGTTTCTTATTATAAAATTAGAGCTATTGGTTTGCCTTTTACTTTATTTACTTTTTCTGTTTTTGGTGTTTTTAGAGGTTTACAAAACACATACTATCCAATGTTAATTAGTATTGTTGGCGCCGTTTTAAATGTTGTATTAGATTTAATCTTGGTTTATGGTATTGAAGGATTTATTAATCCTTTACATGTTAAAGGAGCTGCAATTGCTAGTGTTATTGCACAAATTATTATGGCTATTTTATCTTTAATATTACTTTTAAAGAAAACGCCTTTTTCTTTAAAATTTACACTTCCTTTTAATAAAGAAATTATTCGTTTATTACTGCTTAGTCTTAATTTATTTGTTCGTGCCTTATCGTTAAATTTTGCCTTATTTTTAGCAAATAGGTATGCCACAAAATATGGTGATTCTTATATTGCTGCACAAACTATTGCTTTTCAAATTTGGTTGTTTTTTGCATTTTTTATGGATGGTTATGCTAGTGTTGGTAATATTGTCTCTGGAAAATTACTTGGTGAGAATAATTATAAAAAAATGTTTTTATTAAGTAAAGATTTAGTGAAATATACCATCGTAATTGCTTTTATTTTAGGTGGTATTTGTTTTATTTTTTACAAACCTTTTGGTACTCTTTTTACAGATGATATTGCTGTTTTAGAGGCATTTTATAGTGTTTTTTGGATTGTTATTCTAATGCAACCTATTAATGCTGTTGCTTTTGTTTACGATGGTATTTTTAAAGGTCTTGCTAAAGCTGTAACCTTAAGAAATACTTTGATTGTAGCTACATTTCTTGGTTTTGTACCTGCGCTTTTAATTGCCGATTTTTTTCATTTAAAACTCTACGCTATTTGGATCGCTTTTACTGTTTGGATGCTTTTTAGAGCTGGTATTTTAATGATTTTATTTAAAAAAATTGTAACTTAGTATTTAATAACTTCAAAAACTAAAAATTATTTTTATAAAAAATGTAATGAATAAAATAAAAGTAATTATTTATCTTCTAATTTTTATCATCTCCTGCAAAAGCAACCGAAGTAACAATGTTAATTCAAAAAAAATTAATACTCTTCATCGAAAAGCGATAAAAAATAAAGATTCACTGTTATATTATATAAAACAAGCCAAAAAAATAATTACTAATACTACAGTAGATACCATTAAAGCAGAAAATAATTTTTTATATGGTTATTATTTTAGCGGTATAAAAAACAAAGATTCTAGTTTATATTATTACAATAAAGCCATATCTTATTCTAAAGATAGTATTACACGCAAAAGAGAAAAAGTTTACCATCGCTTTTTAATCGAATCGTATTTTAATAATAATGACTTTTTAAATGTTTTGGGAGCATTAAATAAGTTTGAAAAACTTATTATTTCACAAAAAAATAATTACAAATATTTAGCTTACGTTAATGATTATAAGCAAAGTGTATATTTTGACTTAAAAAAATACGATACAAGTTTATATTTTAATAAAAAAGCGATTGAAAATTATATTTTAATAAAAGATACGGTTAATTTAATAAACGGTTTGATTTTTCAAGCAAAAATTAATTACAATTACTTAAACAATAAAAAACTATCCATTAATTTGTTAGATAGTTTATCTAAATTAGATATTAATTCTCAAGAGAATTTCTACTTAAAACATCAAATTTTTTATAATTATGCCGAAATTAATTTTAAAAATAAAAACTATAAAAGAGCATATACCAATTATTTAAAATCTATTAATTTTATTAAAAAATCTCCTTTTGAAGACGATATATATCTAAAAAATTTAAGTTATGAAAAAACAGCAGAATCTCTAATAAAATTAAAAAAATACAAGTTGGCAAAACAGTATTTAGACTCTGTTAAAATTTTTAAAAAACATACGGATACTGAATTAATAAATATAGACCTATTAAATAGATTAGAATTGTCTTTTAAAACCAATAAAGATTTTAATCTTGTTAAAAGAGAATACGATTCATTATCGAATTATATACTAAAAGAAAAAAAAAACAGAATTAATAAAGATTTTATTGCACTAAAAGAGTCGAATTTAAAAGAAAAAGAATTACTAATATCCAATCAAAAACATACTATTGAAAAAATAAACCTCAAGAGAAATCAATTGTTATTATTTTTAAGTCTCGGTTTAGGTTTATTATTTACAATACTATTTTTTAGACATAAAAAAGTAGAATTTACAAAGAATAAGATTTTTATGAAACAGCGACTTTTTAGATCGCAAATGAACCCACATTTTACTTCCAATATTTTAATAAATATTCAAGATTTAATTTATAAAGACACAAAACTTGCAGACCAATATTTATTAAAATTTTCAAGATTATTACGTTTAACCCTTGAAAATTCTATGGAAGATTATGTACAAATCGAAAAAGAAATAGAAGTATTAACTAAATATTTAGATTTACAAAAATTACGATTTGATACTAAATTCGTATATAATATTAACCTAGCTAATTTTGATGATTTAGAATTATATCATATTCCGCCAATGCTTTTACAACCGTTTGTTGAAAATGCCATTAAACATGGATTTAGAAATATTGATTATTTAGGGAAAATAGATGTTTTTCTTATACTGAATGGTAATTTTATTCATTGTCTTATTAAAGATAATGGTTGTGGTATTTCGAGTGTTGATAATAAGGCATATTCGGCATCTATTAAATTAATACAAGAAATAGTCTTAATTTTGTCTAAAAGTAATGTGAAATTTAAAAGTATAAAACCTAACGGAACTGAAGTTTCATTCAAAATTCCGTACCGAATTAAATAATTATATGATTAGAGCTATTATTATCGATGATGAAAGTACGATTAGAAAAATGGTGCGAGAAAAAATATCTTTATTTTTTAAAGATAAAATTACCATAATTGCCGAAACCTCTAATGTAAAAGAAGGTATTGTAATGATTAATAATTACCAACCTGATATTCTTTTTTTAGATATCGAATTGACTGATGGAACTAGCTTTGATATTTTAAACGAGGTAACCTATCATAATTATCAAATTATATTTATTACTGGTTTTAGCGAACATGCTATAAAAGCAATTAAAGTTGGTGCACTTGATTATATATTAAAGCCTATAGATAATGATGAATTTGTTGAGTCCACAAATAAAGCAATTACAGAATTAGATAAAAATAGAAATATTAAAAATTTCATAAACGTTTCGAGTGATTTTTTTAAAGGAAATAAAAATAAAAGAATTGTTTTAAAAACTTTGAGTACGCACCATATTGTAAATGAAAACGATATTTTATATTGCAAGTCAGAAGGTATGTACACTACATTTTATTTAAAAAATGATTTAGAAATTATGATATCAAAACCATTAAAATCTGCGGAAGAACTTTTGAGTAAATCTATTTTTTTAAAATGCCATCAATCTTATATTGTAAACAAAGATTATGTTATAAAATACATTACAGAAGGTTTTTTAATTTTAAAAAATGATATAAAAATACCTATTGCGCATCGGCGAAAAGAATTTGTATTAAATAATATTGATTAACAAATCAAATATAAAGAGTTTCATTACGAAAATAAATTAATCGTATTCGGTTTTAAAGTACTGGCACATAATTGTGCTAAATAATATATATTCGTTTACTAAACTAATAACCCACACTATATGAAAAAAGCATTTTTATTATTTTTGATCGCATTATTTTTTTCTTGTAATAACAACATTTCTAATACTATTGATCCAACTTTATTAGAAAAAAATAATCAAAACACTTCTGCTCATGAGAACCTTGATGAATCTCTAAAATTAATAAGTTACCTTACTGGTAGAGCGATACTAAATGATATTCCAGCAAAAGCATTTATTGAAGATTTGTCTCTTAATTCTAATGATAATACCATAAATTTTAATACCATTATTAATGGCGATAATGATTTTAGCCGTGCTTTTAATAATGAATTTATTATTTATATTAGTGGTTTTGAACAGGCAAATGGACCAAATAGACCTAGACCACTTATTAAAATTGATACCGATTTTGTAACTGGCATTATGAATCCTAATTCTAATCCAGATTCAGATTCTCGTCCTGATGGTTATCAATTTTTTATGAATATTATTAATCAAAACAATATTGAATTGTATTTTTCACGACCTTTGGTTTTAGAACGCTTAAATGGTACGTTTTTTACAGAGCACCTATTTGTTACTAAACATCCTCTTTTAGACGAATATCCTATTGGATTAAATCTATGGCAAAATTCTGAAACGGGAGAAAATTTAGGAGAATTCTTACTTTTTGATACTGCACTTTTAGATAGATTGGAAACCAATATTATTGTTGTAAGACCGAGTAGAAATGAAGAGTTTCCTTATGAAAACTATCCTGTAGATTTTGAAAGGTTTTACAATACAAATTAAAAATAATACCAATTTGATTTTAAGATGCGTCAAAAAAAGCGAAAGAGTTTATGGCTTATTTTGAAGTCAACTTGGTATAAAGACCTATCTATTCTTATTTTAAGGAGTGAGATATTTTAAAACACTGTCCATTCGCTCGAATTGACATTAATTTATTTTAAGATAACCGAAACAAATACTTGTTTCGGTTTTTTAAATTTATTAGATTAGGTATCATGCCGTATTTTACGAATTTAAGTTAATACACTACGAATAACAATTTACATATAAACCTTATAAACTTGCCCTTGTAAGAACTATAAACCATACCGATATTGCCATTAAATAGTGGTGGTAACCGAAAAACCAATATAATAGAGTAGGTAAGTTTAAATTTTATTTATTATGAAAAAAATTTTATTGTTAATTGTAGGAATGATTCTGTTTACTTTTTATGCCTGTTCAGATGATAATATAGAAAGCGATAATGTGGTAGATAGTTCTGTTAAACGAAACAATACAGATATACCAATGTATCTACCAAATGGAGAAAGAGGAGTAGCAGGACCTGGCTATTGGTCTCCTGGAGTTGTGTCATTTAATAATTGTAATCAACCTAATGGAATTTGTTATTATGCGCCTACAATAGATTTTGGAGGCGATCCAAACATTAAAGCCGTATTAAATTCTGAGCAAGAAATGGTAGTTTATTTTTTAAATGAACGTGATAGAATAACTCCTAGAGATTTTGAAGGAGAAAGAGAATTTGAGGGATTAAATTTAGGAGAAGTTTCGGACTTTGTTAATACACATTTTAATGTTCCTAATTTTATATCTTTTGATAGGGAATTAAACGATCAATTTATTAGAAATTTTGGTTTAGATAGAGATGCTGAAATATATCTTCTACCTGGAGAATTTGAAATTATTGTAGATAGAGAACATAAATATGGATATGTTAAGCTTCCTGTTTTTATTCATACCGAAAATAGTGCTCCTCCTTGTGTAAATCCTTGTGCAGGTAATATTGGTTGTACCGAATTTAGAGGATGGAAAGCTCAGCCTGTTGGATATACTGGACCTCTAGTACCAGATTGCGGTTGTAATTAATTAGTAATACCAATTCAATTTTGAAATGCGCTAAATAGATTTAAAATATTTTTATGTTTTACAATCTTGAAATTTAAACCATAGCTATGCTTGAAATTTAAAGTGCAGTAAAACCGTGAAAAGATAAATAATTTATAGCGTATTTTGATGTTGAGTTGGTATAACTATGTTTTAAGGTAAAAAAGTAAAACCCTAACAGATTTTAAAATCTGTTAGGGTTTCTTTTTTATTTTATTAAGAAAAAACTATTTTTCTAAACTTATTTTGATTTTAAATTAGCCTTCACAACTTACACAAGCTTTCTTTTGTCTAAACTTTTGTGCTGCGTTCATACTATGTTGGTAATACATTGATTTTATGCCAAGTTTCCAAGCAGTAATATAAATATCATTTACCTCTTTAATTGGCATGTCTGGATGTACCATCACATTAATTGATTGTCCTTGGTCTATATGATTTTGCCTAACTGAAGCTTGGTATACAATAGCTTTTTGGTCTATTTCTGGAAATGTTCTAAACACTTCTTTTTCTTCTTCTGTTAAAAAATCTAAATGCTGTACAGAACCGTCGTAATCTCTTATACTTCGCCAAACGTCTTTAGTATTTTGCCCTTTTTTATCTAATAAAGTTTCTAAAAACGGATTTTTTATCGTTGTTTTTATTTTTGCAATATCTTTTACGTAACTATTTGACCAAATTGGCTCAATACCTTGTGATACTTGCCCTAAAATAAATGCAGATGATGTTGTTGGTGCAATAGCATTTAAAGTTGCGTTACGTCTACCATATCCTTTTAAAACTTCTGGCTCTCCATATAGTTTTGCCATCTCTTTGGAGGCTTTATACGATTTTTCTTTAATCGTTTTAAAAATTTCGTTATTTAAGTTATACGCTTCTTGGCTATCAAAAGCAAGCATTCTAGATTGTAATAACGAATGCCATCCTAATGCTCCCAAACCTAACGCTCTGTTATCTTTTGCAAAGTTATAGGCTTTTTCCATAAAAGTAAACGTTAATTGATCGTCGCGATCTGTAGAGTTTTTATACACTTCTAATTTAGAAATAAACTCTTCCATAACTGCATCTAAGAAATAGGTAAGTGTTTCTACTGCGTCGGTATCTTTCCATTTATCGTAATGTAATAAATTTACGGAAGATAAACAGCAAACAAATGACCAATCTTCGTTAGATGGTAGCATGATTTCGGTACATAAATTACTTCCTAAAATTTTTAAATTTTTATCTTTGTAAACATCTACTGTCCCTTTATTTGCGTGGTCTGAAAAGAAAATATATGGATATCCTATTTCGCCTCTTCTTTGCAATACTTTTGCCCAAATGGTTCTTTTTTCTACATCGCCATCAATCATTTCTTGCATCCATTTATCATTAACCGTCACTCCATGTGTTAATTCTTGAATTGGATTTCCTTCGGTTCCTATTTCTAAAAACTCTTTTATATCGTTATGATCTATTGGTAAATATGGTGCAAAACGCCCTCTTCTTACAGACCCTTGGCTTACTATATCTACCATTTTTTCAAATAATTGCATAATATGAACAGATCCTGATGATGTTCCGTTATTTTTAACATCACTTCCTCTTGGTCTAATTTTTCCAAAATAACCAGATGTTCCTCCTCCTAATTTAGACATCATTCCTACTTCGGACTGTGTGTATAGAATATCTCCCATATCGTCTTCGATACTTGAACCAAAACAACTAATTGGTAAACCCCTTTTTTTACCAAAATTTGACCAAACTGGAGATGCTAATGAATAGTATCCTTCTGCCATATATTTATAAAACTTTTTGGCAAATCCTTTAATTTTTAAAATACTCTCTGCATGTTCTGCAATTTCTGTAATTCTTTCTTCTGGTGTTGTGTCTTCGGTAAGATATCCTGATTCTAGAAATTTACGACTGTTTTCTGTCAACCAAGATATTTTTGGTTGCTCTTCTTGCTCCATTTTCTCTCTTGCACTTTTTCTTGCTTGTACTAATTTATCGTGGTAGGAGCTAGATACTTCTTGTTTGGTTATTTTTTCATTCATAAGTTTATTTGAGGATAAGGGGTTGTTTATTAAAATAAATCGTCGCTAGTTATACTTTTGGTTCTTTTGCTATAGTTTACAGATCGTTTTACAAAGAAATCTCCATGTTTTGTTCCAATTATCTCGTCATCAAACCATTCGGTTTTTGCTAATAAATTTTCATCTACTTCAAATACTTTTTCAATACCAATACTTTCTAATGAGTTATTAAATCGATTCTTAATAAATTCATTTATTACATCTTTTGGTAAAAAATCTAATTCTCCATCTTGAAAAATCCAATCGATAATTTTGCTTTCTGAAGCGAATGCTTCTTTACATGTTTCTTGAATCATTTTATTATAATTAGCATCAAACCATTCTGGATTTTCTTTTTTAATGATTTTAATCACATCTATTCCAAAATCGCCATGAATTTGTTCTTCTTTAGATGTTGCTTCTACTACATTAGAAATTCCTTTAAACAAATTTTTATGTTTGTTAAAAGCCATGATTATTAAAAATTGTGAGAATAAGGATACATGTTCGATAAATAATGAAAATAATAAAACAGATTCTGCATACGCTTTATTGTCTTCACTTTTAGAATTTTTTAACGCACTTTCTAAATACTGAACGCGTTTCATTATTACTGGATTCTTTTTTAGGTTTTTAAATTCGTCATTTAATCCTAGTATTTCTAATAAATGTGAATATGCATCTTGATGTCGTACCTCACTCTCCGAAAACGTTGCTCCTACAGATCCTATTTCGGGTTTTGGCATTTTTTGATAAATGTCGCCCCAAAATGTTTTTACGGCAACTTCTATTTGAGAAATAGCCAACATCGTATTTTTTAGTGCATTTCTTTCAGATTCTGTTAATGCAGTTTTATAATCTTGAATATCACTTGTAAAATTAAATTCGGTATGAATCCAATACGAATGTCTTATTGCATCTACATAATCGTTTAATTCTGGATATTCGTATGGTTTTAGACTAATTCTCTTTTCAAAAATATCTGTTTTTCTGTTTCTATTTTGTTCATTTCTGTATAATATATACGCTTTTGCTACATTGCGAAATGGACTATCCATTAATTTATCTTCTACAATATCTTGCACTTGCTCTACGGTTGGAATATAGTTTGGATCTTTTAATTTTCTTTCTAATAATGAACCTATTACAATTTTTGATATTGCTACTGCATCTTCTCTATTTCCATTATTTACAGATAACATTGCTTTCTCAATTGCATTTGTTATTTTTTCTAATACAAACGGATTTGTTTCATAATCTCTTTTTATTATCTGAGTAATTTCCATGGTAATATTATTTTTAGGTAAACACAAAAGCCGTATTAATTACTGATTGAATTTAGTTCTAAAAGCAATTTTTTAGATTCAAAAAATAAGAATTAACAAGTTAAAAATGGCTATTACAAAGTAAGCTAAAATTAGTGAAAAAATCGGGTACTACTTATTCACAAAACCATATAACTTTTTAACAAAATTGTCTTTTTTAGTGATTTTATTACAAATAACACACTTTATATTTATTTGAAAATCAATTTGTTAAAAATTTAATTTTTCGTTACAAGCTGATTTCATTACATTTGTAAACAAACGCAGAAAATGTTTTTTTTTATTTTTTTAAAGAAAAAAGTGCCAATATAAAATTGACACTTAAAAAAGAAAAAGAAAAAATAGGATATAAAATTATTGGATTTTAATCTTTCTAATTTTATATTTTAAGTTTCTATTATACTTATGGATTTATATTGTAATATTCACATACTGCTTCATAATCGTTAAATTTAAAATTAGTGTTTTAGTTTAGTTATGGATTATTTTTTTACTACTACTAATTCCATCACCATATATTTTTAGTGTATATATTCCTTTTGGGAGATTTCCTAAATATAGTATTTTGGTATTTGTTTCTTCTAATACTTTTTCACCTAAAATGGTATAGACTTCTATTTTTTTAATTGTAGACTGTGTTTCTATGGTTAATTTATCTGTTGTTGGATTTGGATAAACTGCCATTTTTGTAAACGTATTTTCTTGATTTACATTTGCTACATGGGCTTGTCGTCTATATTCTACCGTTAAATCACTATCTATTAATTTAAATGTGTTTTGCGATGCGTGTGTCCATATACTTCCTTCGCTATCTATAGTAATTGTTGCTGGTCTGTAATGTTTTAAGGATGGTAATAAAGAGTTTGTACCTTCTATTATTAGGCTATTTAATGTTGGTGTAACTGCTAATGGATTTTCGACAGTTGTAATTATTGCAAGATTATTTCTTAGTAAATACAGTTTTCCGTTAGCATCTACTACTGCATCCGTAATATTATTAAGTTCTGGGTAATCTGCTACTAAAAATGAATGAAAATTTCCATTTTCAAGATACATTATTCCTCTACTACCAATAATCCAAATGGCATTATTAGGTGCGGCTATTATTTTTCTTAAAATACTTAAATTCTCCGTTCTATCAAAAGTTGTTGTTGTTGCTGTTGCTGTATTAAATTTTTTGATTTGTAATTGGTTTCCTCCTACATAACGCATAAACCAAGGGTTATTATCGTCATCAATAGCCATATAATAGAAGTATTGATAATCGGTTTGGTCTAATGTATGTGTATTTACCAAATTAGCATTCTGATAAATATCAATTTTAGGCACAGACTTATCATAAATCCAAGTTTTATTTCCTACTTGTCTAATTACCGTTGCAATATTATTTGCACTTTGTATGGATATAGCATTTGGAAAATCTATTTTTCTTATTTCTGAAGGGCTTCCACCTTTAATAATGGCTTTATTGTCTATATCTATAGCATGGTTATTAAAACCAATACCTATTAATAAAGATTGATGATTGTCGTCACTGTCACGATATACTACAATATTATCAAATCTATTAAACCACCAAACACCGCCATTATCGTCTGGTAAACTCTCACTAAATCGTTTACTCATTCTTGCAGATAAATTACCTGCTGCATCATCATTTCTACCTGACCATATTCCATTCTCATTTATAATTACTTCGTAATTATTATTATTTCCTGAAGAATAATCTGTTGTTGTAAAATAAAATTTATCGTTTCTAAAATATACATGGTTTGGTATGTAAGTTATGGGTACGCCTAAAGTGGTTAAATCGGTTTGAGGTAATAGTTCCCAATTAGGCGTTGCTCCTGAAAAGGTTAGTTTTACTAAACCATTATAATTAGTTCCTACTGCCCAAATCAAATTGTTTGAATCTAAGGCTAGTTTTTGAAAAGAAATATTAATTGCTGCGTTATTCGGTGTTGCTAATTGGTATAAATTATAGGTTTCATTAGTAATATTAAATTTAATAATACCTGCATCGTTAATTGCATTACCTACCAACCATAAATCTCCGTTAGTATCAAATTGTAAATCGGTAATTTTATCGTAAGGTAAATTTGGTGTTGTTGTACTATTGTAATGTGTAACAGGTATAGAATTAGTATAATCTGACACATCTATTTTGTATAAACCATTATTATTTCCTAAATAAATATGGTTGTTTTTGTATATTAAAGTTGTGGAATTGGTATTTATATTAATGTTTCCTAAATTTGAAATTTCTGTAAGTGCAATACCATCATAAGTAAAAAGGTAGGTGGAACTTCCACTACTAGCAAAAGCCCAAGTTAAGTTTCTATCCGAATCATACAATACTTGTTGTGGATATTTATTATTTGGAAAGTTTACTTGCGTGAATGTTTTTAATGTTCTATCGTACACATTCAATAAATAACCTGCGTTGGATGCTTGTATGATGATTTTACCATCTGGTAATCCTAATCCTTTTTGTATGGTTGGCAAATAAGTAGTTCCCCATAATGGGATAGCTATGTT
>JALSLK010000058.1 GCA_026988355.1 Flavobacteriaceae bacterium | reverse complement strand
AATTTTAAACTAAACGCAGGAATAGATTTAAGAACTGCTCAAGGAAAAAGTGGACTCGCTGTAAACAACACTTTAGGTGCTGATGCATATTTTGATTTTTTTAATGAAAATAATCCTAATAACACTATTTATCCAAAGGATTATCTAACTGCCTCATCTAGCTTTAACCCTCTTAAAAGTATAGATAATCTACAAAAAATAATATTTTATACGCAGTCTAAAACTAAATGGACATCTTTATACGCTAGATTGAACTATAATTACAAGACGCTAAAAAGTTTTTTGCAATTGAATATTTCTAAAAAAGCATACCAACGTGAGAATTTTTTCGAATTAAATAGTAAAAGCTCTCCTTGGATTAGTAAGACAGGAGGAAATATAAAACTAGGAATTAATTATAATATAAATAACAATCATCATCTTTTTAGTAATTATGGTATATTCAGCAAGCAGCCGTCATACGAAGCAGTATTCGCTAATTATTCTAATAATATAATTGACAGTAACTTAAGCAATGAATTAATTAACAATACTGAAATAGGTTATGGTTATAAAAATAATCATTTCACTTTAGACATCTGCGCCTACTACACGAATTGGAAAGATCGTTTTTCTACTATAAGCAGCTATGTTAATGGACAACAAATAACTGGCAAACTCTTTGGACTATCTGAAATACATCAAGGTATAGAATTAGAAAGTAAATACTCTAAAAATAAAATTAGTATTGGTGCAAATTTAAGTATTGGGAATTGGGAATATGCAAATAATTTAAAAAATATTAAACTATACAACTCGCTCCAACAAGAAATAGCAATTAGAGATTATAATTTAAAAAATATAAAAGTTGGAAATTCACCACAACTTACAGCAAATTATAACATAGCTTACAAAATAAACTCAAAACTTGAAATAGGTTTACAGCAATTATTTAACAGTAATATGTATGGAAATATCGATTTGAATAATACTAATTCTAATATAGAAAATCTAAAACTTCCAAGTTATAGTTTACTGAATCTACAAGGTAATTACCAAACTAAAATAAAAAAAATAGGAACAATTCGCTTTAATATAAACGTAAACAATCTATTAAACACAAAATACATCAGCGAGTCTAAAACTAGCATTTTAAATACAAGTTCCAATCAAACATGGAAAGGAATTAATGCTGAAAATGAAGTCTTTTTTGGCTGGGGAAGAACGGCAAGTATTAGTATAGCATTACGATTTTAATTCTATAACATTAATAAATAGAAACTAACTTTTATGCTCCAAATACTCCTTACCGTAGGCATCACACTGCTGTATTGTACCAACAACATCATCCATAGTAGTACGTGGATTTATCAAACACATACGCAATACTACTTGGTTTTGCAAAATAGTTGTTACAAAAACGGCATCGCGAGAATTAACTACTTTTTGAGAGATATATTGATTAATTTTATCTAATTCTTCTTCATTAAGATTAGCATTCATAGGATTATACCTAAAATTAATCACTGCTAATGTTGCAGGAGAAATGATTTCCCATTGTGTGCTTTCACGCAGTTTTTCTTCTAATTTTTCGGTTAAATCTACACTATATTGTACAGCTTGCTTAAAGGCATCTAAACCAAAAGTTTTAATAGACATATAAAATTTTAACGCACGAAATCTTCGGGTTAATTGAATACCGTAATCATAAAAATTTATCTCCGATTCATTACCTTCTATATCGCGTAAATATTCTGGGCGTTCAGAAAATGTATCGCTTAGGTATTTATGGTTTTTCACCAACAAACAGCCTATTTCATAAGGTTGGAAAAACCATTTATGCGGGTCTATAGTTAGTGAATCTGCTTTTTCTATTCCTGCTAACAGCTCGCTTCCTTGCTCAGAAAGCACCGAACCGCCACCATAAGCTCCATCTACATGCATCCACATATTTTCTTTTTTGCAAATGCGAGCTATTGCATTAAGCGGATCTACTGTTCCAGTATTGGTAGTTCCTGCATTAGCAATGATACAAAATGGCTGTAAGCCTAGTAATTTATCTTTAGCTATTTCATTTTTGAGTTTATTTATGGATATTTTAAACTCCATATCGGTAGGAATAATACGCACTTGTTCTTTTTTGAACCCTAAAACGCGTATTGCTTTAATATTAGAC
>JALSLK010000057.1 GCA_026988355.1 Flavobacteriaceae bacterium | reverse complement strand
CGGTGTAATATCCATCCAAGCTCCTGAAATAATATTTTTGGTTAATTGCCATTGCCCTCTATTTGAAAAAGTTTTTTGATGATTTAATGCAACAGCACCCATCACATCTAGACTTTCTGTTGGACTAGTAGTTCCAATACCTACTTGAGCATACATACTAAAAGAAGTTAAAAATATAAGAAGTACTATTTTTTTCATGAAGAAAATAAATTGGTTTTTAATAAAATATTAACTGTTTGTACTATTATAACGACTGAACTAACTAAATCCCTAAATTTTTTTTACTTTTGCGAAAATACTATCAACAAAAATGACTAAAGAATTAACAGATATTTGTAATAATCGCATTTTTGACGGTGTGTTTCATAAATATGCAAAAGATTTAAAAAGACATTTGTATTTTAAATACAACGATATGGCATCAGCAGAAGATGTTTTGCAAGAAACTTTTATTAAATTATGGAATAACTGCGCCAAAGTAACTTTAGAAAAAGTAAAAAGTTATTTATATACCTTAGCAAATAATGCTTTTTTAGATATTAAAAAGCACGAAAAAGTGGCACGAAAACACCAAAAAGGATTTGTAAATTATAACAAAAGTGAATCTCCAGAGTTTTTAATGATAGAAGAGGAATTTTTAGTAAAAGTAGAAAAAGTGATTGCAGATTTACCAGAAAAACAAAGAGACGTATTTTTAATGAGTAGAATGGAAAAAATGAAGTATAAAGAAATTGCTTTAAAATTAGACATTTCTGTAAAAGCAGTAGAAAAAAGAATGCGCAACGCACTAATAATTGTGAGAGCACAAATAGGAAATATTTAATTTTATAAAAGTAGGGTTTTTTATTAATGAATCGTTCTAATAATGTAAAAGACATAAATTATGGAAGAAAATTACAACATATTTTTTGCCGACTGGATGGAAGGTAAAATTTCCGATATAGAATTAAAAGAGAAAATTTCCGAAAAGGAGTTCTTGGCATTTCAAAAAATAAATAAAACTTTTGATGTTATTTCTGAGTTAGAAGCGCCATTAGACAACACGTTATTGGCTATAAAGAAAAACATCCAACAAAATACAGTTAAAGAAACTCCTAAAAAGAAAAATGTAATTAACCTTTATAGCAAATGGGCAGTTTCTATTGCAGCCATGTTTGTATTGTTTTTTGGAATTAAAAATTATTTTGGAAATACCGATGTAAATATATATGCTAACTATGGCGAACAAAAAACAATTGCACTATTAGATGGTTCTGAAGTTATTTTAAATGCAAAATCAACTATTAAATACAATACATCTTCTTGGAAAAATAAACGAGAATTATTTTTAGATGGCGAAGCTTATTTTAAAGTAACCAAAGGAAGTACTTTTACGGTAAATACAAAAAATGGTAGCGTTACAGTATTAGGAACACAATTTAACGTAAACTCAAAAGACAATTATTTTAATGTAATTTGTTATGAAGGTAAAGTAAAAGTTGTAGAAGGTAATAGAACTAATATTTTAACTCCAGGTAAAGGAATTACAACCTTAAATACCAAGCACAAAACTTTAGAAACTGCAAATACAACACCAAATTGGATACATGGCGAAAGTGAATTTAATAATGTTCCTTTAAAATTAGTTATCGACGAATTAGAAAAACAATTTCACATTACGCTAGATAGGTCAGCTATTGATGAAACTAAAAGTTTTACAGGAAGTTTTGATAATAAAAAATTAAAAATAGCCCTAGCTTCTGTATTCAAACCAATGCAAATAAAATATAAAACCATTAATAAAAAAATTGTTCTGAGTAACGATAATTCTAAATGAAACAAAAAATAATTACTGCCTTTTTACTATTTATTTCCATAATTATTTTTTCGCAAGAGAAAAAGAAACAAACAGTATTTTACAACGAAGAGTCTATTATTACGGTACTTAAAGATTTAGAAAAAAAGTTTACAGTAAAATTTTCTTATCCAAGTGATTTGGTTACAGATTTAAAAATTTCTTTAAAAGAACAAAAGAGAAATTTAGACGATATACTTTTTGAAATTACCTATTTAACCAACATCCAATTTAATAGATTGGATGATAAATACATTTATCTCACTAAAATCAATAGCGAAAAACTAAATGAAATAGTTGTTCGAAGTTATTTAACTACTGGTATTTCAAAAAATAAAGATGCGACCTATACCATAAACCCAAAAAAAATAGGTCTTTTAGCAGGTTTAACAGAAACCGATATTTTAGAAAGTATACAACAATTACCAGGAGTAATAAGTATTCATGAAACTGCAACAGAACTTAATGTAAGAGGAGGTAATCCAGACCAAAATCGTATTATTTGGGATGGCATAAACATATATCATGGAGGACATTTATTTGGAATGGTCTCTGTTTTTAATCCAAATATAGCACAAGAAATATCTTTTTATAACAAAGGAACAAATGCTAAGTTTGGCGAGCGAATTTCTAGTGTAATAGATATAAATACTGCTAGGAAAATACCCAAAAAAACCCATTTTGAATTTGGTTTTAATGGTATTAGCTCCGATGTTTTTTTAAAAACACCTATTATCAAAAATAAATTAAGTGTACAAATTTCTTTTAGACGTTCGTATGAAGATTTAATCGAAACGACAACCTTTAAAAGATACGAAGAGAAAGCTTTTCAAAATACTAAAATTCAAGAAGAAGATTTCCATTTTAAAGATTATAATGCCACAATAAATTTCATTCCAAATAAAAAAAATAGTTTTCATTTTAGTTTAATACATATAGATAATGACTTATTGCATAGTCATATAGAAGAAGATATTCACACCTCTTTTTCGGATGTATTAGATTCCGAAAATGACGGATATAGCTTAGAATGGCAAAAAAAATGGAATGACAATATCTCATTAAACACCAATATAAGCCATTCGCATTATAGTCTGTTTTACAATTATAAAGTAGAAAAAAACAACCTTTTATTTTCTGACTTTTTTAAAACAAATACCATTAATGATACCGAATTTTCTACCATATTACATATAAAACAAACCAATAATAATCGTTTTGAAATAGGATACCAAAGTTCCATAAAAAAAGTAGAATTTTTGTTTAAAGAAGAAAAAGATATTTTTTATATACTCGATAAAGATAATTCTAAAATTAACACACATTCTTTATTTACCAGTTACCATTATAAAAATTCAAAAAAACTAGATATTTATACAGGTTTACGAGTTAATTATTATTCGTTATTTGACGCATTTAGATTAGAGCCTAGAGTGGTAGTTACCAAAACCTTAAATGATTATTTTAAAGTACAATTAACTGGCGAAATTAAAAATCAGATTATTAGCCAAATAGACGAAACAGTATTAAGTGATATTTCTTTAGAAAAAAAAATATGGCGATTAGCAGATGGCGATAAGTACCCAATAATTAATAGCAAACAAATTTCAGGAAGTTTTATTTTTTCTAAAAATAAATGGTCTGCTGATGTGGATGTATACTATAAAAAAATTGCAGGAATTACAGCCTTGTCGTTAGGTTTTTTAAATCCAATTGATAATTCTTTTCATTTGGGAGAAGAAAAAGTTATAGGTTTAGATTTTTATTTAAAAAGAGATTTTAATGCTTTTAAAACATGGATTAGCTATTCTTTTATTGATGTACAAGATAAATACGATGCACTAAATGATGATGCATATTTTAGAGCAAACAACGATATTAAACATGCAATTTCTGCATTTGTAAATTATAATTTAAATAAATTTGATGTTGCGCTTGGTTGGAAATATAGAACAGGAAGACCTTTAACAGATTTGGATTATGATACAAATGGAAATGCCTATTTTCATGGAATTAATACAGAACGATTACCAGATTATCATCGTTTAGATTTATCTTCTACCTATAAGTTTACCATTTCTAAAAAGAACCATATCAAAGGAAAAATTGGACTTTCTATTCGGAATGTCTATAACGAAAATAATCATTTGAGCACAGATTTTTCAGGAAATAATTCTGTTAATGATCCTATTAGAGTTATAGATAACTACTCTATTGGTTTTACGCCAAATTTTTTGTTTCGTTTGTATTGGTAATCTCTTATACTAACTTAAGTTACTCGCATTTGTTCTAATTTCGGAATGACGAATTTCTCCACCCAAACTACCAACTTTAGCAAAAAGACCAAAGGTTATCAAGGAAACAATAAATGTAATAATAGTAATTTTTTTAGCAAAAGATAAACCTTTTGTAATGGCATAAATACTGGCTAAGGATAACGCTCCTAATACTGCCATTACTAAAATTGCTTTTTCTGCCAATTCTTCATGTTCGTGTATTATCTCCTTTGTAATTCCTTTAAAATGCTCAACGGTTTCTTCTGCTTCTTCTCCTGTAAGGTAAACAGGTACTGCTATAATTGCCATGATTGCCAATATAGTTAAAGCGATTTTTTTAACAACATCGTTGTTTTTAAAAAGACCGTAGGCTAATATTCCAACACCAATTAAGGTACCAATAATTGGAAAATGATTTAAGATTAAGTGTATGTGAGTTGCATTCATGATAGTAAAATTTCGTTTAGTTATTTCAAATATAATATTTTAAATTAATACCAACGTTTTTTTTTCTTTTTTGAAGCAGTTGATTTTCTCCCTTTTTTGTGTTTAGAACCTGTACGCTTTTTTGGTTTATCGTCTGGTTTAGCCTCTAACGGATATGGATGTTCTGTTATTACAGGAATGGCTTTATTTAATAATTTTTGAATACTTTTTACATAGCTCTTTTCATCTCGTGAACATAAAGAATAAGCATTTCCACTTTTACCTGCTCTACCTGTTCTACCTATTCTGTGCACATAAGTTTCTGGTATATTTGGCATATCGAAATTGATAACGATATCTAAATCGGTTATGTCAATTCCTCGCGAAGCAACATCGGTTGCTATAAGTATGTTTATTTCGTTATTTTTAAACTTATTTAATGCTTCTTGTCTTGTTGTTTGTGATTTATCTCCATGAAAACTTACCACTTCATAACCGTTACGTTTTAAGGTTTTCTCTAATTTATCTACACCAAATTTTGTTCGTCTAAAGATTAGGATGTTATTTTTAGAAGCATCTGCTTTTCGACTTGTTAAGCCTCGTAATAAATGCAAACAGAGTTCTACTTTTTTTCGTTTTGGCACATAATAGAGTGTTTGATTTACATTTTTTGCTGCCGATGATGTTGCTGCTATTTTTATGGTAATTGGTTCTTGTAATACCGAATTGGTTAAATCTATTACTTTTTGCGGCATGGTTGCCGAAAACAATAATATCTGTTTTTGAATTTTGGTAATTTTTACAATTTTGTTTACATCGTTAATAAAACCCATGTCTAGCATTAAATCTGCTTCATCAATAACTAGAGTTTCTATATGACTTAAATTTACTTTTTCTCGTTTGTATAAATCTAGTAACCTTCCTGGTGTGGCAATAAGAACATCGATTCCTTTTTTTATTCTATCTATTTGTGGTTCTATTGCTGTTCCTCCATAAACAACAGTTGTACGTAGATTGGTGTATTTTCCGTATGCTTTAAAAGCTTGATTTATTTGTTCTGCTAATTCTCTGGTTGGGCTTATAACAATGGCACGTATTATTTTACGTCGTTTAGCTACATCTTGATTTTTTAATAAACGCTGTAATATTGGTAGTGCAAATGCTGCTGTTTTTCCTGTTCCTGTTTGTGCAGAGCTAATGACATCTACACCTTCTAAAACTACTGGAATTGTTTTTACTTGTACTGTCGTGGGAGAATCGTATCCTAATTCTGCGACAGCTCTAAGTATGGTTTTATGTAATTGTAGTTCTTTAAAGGTCATATTTTACTTCTTATGTTCAAACAGATGAATGTCTCTTTGTGGAAAAGGAATTTCAATTCCAGCTGTATCTAATGCAATTTTACATTCTTCTAACGTATCAAAATAAACATCCCAATATACACTTGGTTTTGTCCATGGTCTTACCGCTAAATTTACCGAACTATCTGCTAATTCTTTTACATTTACAGACGGTGCTGGATTTTGAAGTACGTTTGGATTTTTATTCATTACTTCTAATAATACTTTTTTTGCTTTTTTAATATCGGAATTGTACGATATTCCAATAGTTAAATCTACTCGAAATTGCCCTTTTGTAGAATAATTGATAACGTTTCCGTTAGATAATGCTCCGTTTGGTATAAAAGCGGTTTTATTACTTGGTGTTAGTAATCTTGTATTAAATATCTGAATTTCTTGTACTTCTCCAAAAACACCTTGCGCTTCGATTAAATCGCCTACTTTAAAGGGTTTAAATATCATGATTAGTGCGCCACCAGCAAAGTTACCTAAGGAACCTTGTAATGCCATTCCAACTGCAAATGCCATTGCACCAATTGCAGCGACCAACATAGATTCTTTAACAATTCCTAATTTCATTACAGTTGCCAATACTACTGCAAATTTCATTACCATATTTAATAAATCTAAGGAAAATCCTTGTAATGTTTTGTCTACTTTTAGACGTGACATTAGTTTTTTTAGTAGGTTAGATATTATTTTTACCAACCAAAAACCTATTACTAATATGGCAATTGCTATTAAAATTTTTGGAGTAAAATCCATTCCCCATTTGGTAAACGTATCTAAGTATTGTTGAAAGAAATCTGGTTTCATTATTTTAATAATTTTGGCAAAAATAAGGAATGGTATTAAAACAACTAGAATTATTAATGGTTTATTGTTATACTTTCGGTTTTATTTTATAAAATTTACAACGTGACTTTATAAGTGATATTGTAAATACCTTTACTCTCTATGAAAAGTAATA
>JALSLK010000056.1 GCA_026988355.1 Flavobacteriaceae bacterium | reverse complement strand
TAAACTAGGATCTATCATTTCGTTTAAGAAAATTTCTGCTTTAATAGGATCTAATATTCTAATAGCATATATTCTATTACTAACACCAGCTACAATAATACTGCTAATATTGTTTAAATTACTATTTTTATTATTCAAGTTCCGAACTTGAAAATAAAACGCATAAGTTCTCCAAATATCTTCAAAACTAGGAGAAAGAGTAGGATAATCACCATTTGCATGCTCATTTACGTGAGCATGTACTCTAATTTCAGAATTATACACAGGATTCCCAAAATGTACACCAGTTGGATTTGTATTTGATTCAGGAACTTCTATTTCATTATATGTATTACCAGCACCAATTGTCATTCCGTTATTATTATTTCTAAATTCACTACCTTGTTCGGTAGTAGCATTAGGAATATTTTCTCTCATTTGGTTTATTCTAGCTTTTACTTGCGAATTACATGTTTGGTTTTCTAGCGTTTGTATATGATCTAAAATAACAGGAGATGTAGCAATATTTACATTTCCAGAATCGCCATTATTTTGAGAACCACCACCACCAGTCCAAATACCATCACCCAAACCATTTCCGCCATCAGTTGAGCCACCGCTCGTAGCACCTCCATAAGTAGGGCCACCACCACCAGTTGCATTTTCAAAATAATAAAAAGTACAATTGGTTTCATAATAATCGATAACAGTTCTATAACAAGGGCCATTGGGACATTCATCTACATTAACCGTTGTATCTATTACGGTATGATAGTGTAGCGTTGTAGTACAAATTTCAATAATAGTTAAACTTTTATTTAAATAATCATCGGAATCAATATTAATATTTCCATATTTTATTTCTACGGTATTATCATCAATAAAATCATATGTAACTAATTTAGTATCGTAAGTTCCATCCAATTTTGAAGTAAAAACTAAATTTTCTACAAGTCCGTTATCCAAATCTCGATGTACTAGAAAGGTATAAGTATGAAAACTCCCATCTTCGGATTCAATATATTTTGCAAATTCTGTTTCAATTGTAAAATCATATGCAGCATTATATACACTACTCTTATTTGATATTTTTTCATTAAACGTATTAATTGATTTAAAAAGGTTCTTTTTTTGATGTAGTTCGTCTCCAGAAATAGTTTTCATAGAATAAGGCGATTTTTTTGATTGTAAAGTGTTTTGATTCTCAAAATCATCTTTACAACTATTCACTACAAATGCAATGCCAAATAGTACTATTGCAATTAGTAAATTATTTTTGGTTTTTTTCATATTGTTTTGATTTAAAGTTACTACTTATTTATATAAAAGCTAATTAATTATCTATAAAATCAATGTAGGATAGTTATTAGCAATTTTATGCGAATATAATAAAAAAGTTGTATAAAACCTATTACATACAACATTTTGTTTTCAATTACTTTTAAATAAAAGGTTTCGTATACTTTTGAAAAGTATGAAACGTGTTAGAAAAAAAGAAATTTCTCCTTTAGTTCTTAAAGTTGGAAATCGAATAAAAGAAATAATTTTAGAAAAAAATCTAAAATTGATGCATGTTGCTTATGATGCTGATTTAGACGTAGCAAATTTAAGAAAATATATAAAAGGCAGTCAAGAAATGAAAATTTCTACCATGATGAGAATAGTAAATGCACTAAATATAAAAATTGAGGAATTATTTGATAAAAAAGATTAACATTGTAACCAGTTTAAAACCCAATTTGTATTAGTTTTTTTGCTTTTTTCGTTTCATTTGTAGGCATTTGACAAGCTCCATCGACACAAATAAAAATCATGGTATCGTCTTTAAAATACCTATTTTGCAATAATGGAAGTGTGCTTTCGTGTATGCTACCAGCAATTAATTTATTAGGTAAATAACTGGTATTAATTTCTTCTAGTTTTTGTTTTGCATCTTTTCCAACAATGGCAATTTCGTAAAAATTGCCAATAAAATTAGCATATAAAATAAACCAATTGGATGCTCCTGCTCCGTACTGCATTGCCTTATTTTTTACATTGTTAAGCATGGTTTGTGAGGTAGCTAAGTAAGTTCCGTTAGCATAGTAATGCCCAAGTTTAAACAAATTTAATGCTGTAATAGAATTAGAGGATGGTATCACATTATCATCCGTATCCATTTTACGTGTAATTAACCCTTTTTGTTTGTCTGATGTAAAGAAAAACATGCGACTTTTATCGTCAAAAAAGTGATCTAAACTATAATCGGTTAATTGTTTGGCAATTTTTAGCCATTTTTCATCTAATGTTGCTTCGTATAAGCTAATAAACGCATCTGATACGGTTGCATAATCTTCTAAATATGCTTCGATATTACTTTTTCCATTTTTATAATTTCGATATAGACTACCATCTCCTTTAAGTTGTAATTTTTCTATAAAATTAGCATTTTTTAGAGCTATATCTAAAAAATGTTTATCATTAAATGCTGTATAAGCATTAATATATCCTTTTAACATTAGGGCATTCCAAGATGTTAGCGTTTTGTCATCTAAACGAGGTCTTACTCTTTTTTCTCTTTCTTTTAGTAGTGTTTTTTTCCAAGACTTTATTTTTTTATTTAATTTTTCGACAGTAATGTTGTGTTCTTTACAAAATATTTCTTTGGATTGTGTTCTTATTAAATTATAATTTCCATGTTCCCATAATCCATTTGCATTTATGTTGTAATAATCTGCAAATAATTGAAAATCCGTCGTAATTAATTGCTGTAATTCTTCTTTAGACCAAACATAAAAAGCACCTTCTTCTAGTTTACCTTCTGCATTGTCACTATCTGCATCTAAAGAAGAGTAAAAAGCACCAATATCGTTTTGCAGTTCTCGTTCTACAAATTGTGTGATTTCGTAGGCAGTTTCTTTATACAATTTGTTTTTTGTGGCAGCATAAGCATTAGCGTATAAACTAAGTAGTTGTCCATTATCATAGAGCATTTTTTCGAAGTGTGGTATGTGCCATCTACCATCTACAGAGTATCGTGCAAAGCCACCACCAATTTGATCGTTAATTCCGCCATAAGCCATTTTAGTTAAAGATAGATTTACATAATCTAGTATTTTTTTATCTTTTGCTTGTGTAGCATAGCGCAATAAAAACTGAAAATTATTTGGTATCGGAAATTTTGGAGAACCATTACGTCCACCCATTTTTAAATCCATATAATCTTGCCAATTAATAACAACTTGTTTTAATCCTTCTTTGGTAAAAATAGGTTTGTCGGTATTAAAACTAATAAGCCCATCGTATTTAACACCTTCGGTTAGTTTGGTTGCTTGTTCTTCTAATTTTTGAGGTTCGTTTTTGTATAATTCGGCTATTTTTTTAAGTGCATTTATCCAATTATTTTTAGGAAAATACGTTCCTCCCCAAACAGGTCTTCCGTCTGGCATGGCAATACAATTTAATGGCCAACCTCCACGACCAGTCATAAGTTGTACGGCATTCATATAAATTTGATCTACATCTGGTCTTTCTTCTCTATCTACTTTTATACAGATGTAATTTTTATTCATTATTTCGGCAGTATATTCGTCTTCAAAACTTTCGTGTTCCATTACATGACACCAATGACAAGCTGCATAACCAATAGAAATTAAGATTAATTTATTTTCTTTTTTTGCTAATGCTAAGGTCTCTTCATTCCACGCATGCCAATTTACAGGATTGTGAGCGTGTTGTAATAAATAGGGACTTGTTTCTTTTATTAAGTCGTTTGTAAATTTAGGTTCTTTCATTTCCGTTTTGGTTTGACTTTTACAACTAAAAAAGGTAACGAGTAGTGTTAGTAGTAAATGTTTGTACATTTCTTTATAATTTGGATTTGCAATTTAAGAATTTTATATGAATGTGTTTCTTGCTATATGACTTAAATTTAATTCAATATGATAATAAGAAATATTTTATCTATTTTTGAGAATCATGAAAAATAAAATGTTAGTTGCTCTTCTAGAAGAGTATAAAAAGGCAACCATTCCTTACAAAGAAATTTTACAAAGCGTATCATTATCTAATTTTAATACCATTTTTGATGCAAAAACAGAAGATGCAGATTGCAAATCCATACAAACCATAACGTTTCATATAATTCATTCTGGACATACTTATGCGAATTATATAAATACCATAAGTACCAAAAAATGGTACGAATACGATAGCCTTGTTGATTGTCCTAAAAAAGGAATTATTGAAATAGATAAAATGTTAGTGTATACCGAAAGTTCTTTTAAAGAAATTTGGAACAAAACGAATGAGGAAATTGATACGTGGAAATTTGAAACAAGATGGAATGTAACTTATAATTTCGAGCAATTGATGGAACATGCTATTGTTCATATTTTACGACATAGACGACAAGTGGAGTTGTTTTTAAAGATGTAGTATTATACTTTATAACGCCATCCAAATTCATCGTTGACTTTATTGTATTGTATGTCGGTTAATTGTTTTTTGAATTGTGATGAAAATCTATTTTTAACATCGGTAATTTTATAGTCTATTTCTTTATGAGAAAAATGAGAAATAGGTACAATTACCGCAGCAGTACCAGCACCAAACATTTCTTTTAAGGTTCCGTTTTTTGCAGCTTCTTTAATTTCGGTTACTTTAATTTTTCTTTCTTCTACATTAATTCCTTGCTTTTTTGCAATTGCGATAATACTTTTTCTGGTAATACCATCTAAGATACGTTCGCTTGTAGGAGCAGTAATTAGAGTATTGTTTATTCTAAAAAACACATTCATCGTACCAGCTTCTTCTAGATATTCGTGATTGGCATCTGTCCAAATAATTTGATCGTAACCTTGATCAATTGCTTTTTGAGTTGGATAAAATTGCGCACCATAATTCCCTGCGGCTTTTGCAGCACCAACACCACCGTTTGCCGCACGACTATAATGTTCTGCAATAACAACTTGTACGTCTTTAGAGTAATATTTTCCTGAAGGAGAGCAGATTATCATAAAGGTATATTCATCGGATGGTGCTGCAAAAATACCATTACCAGTTGCAATCATAAATGGACGAATGTATAAAGAGTTTCCATCTGCTGTAGGAATCCATTCTTTTTCCATTTTAAGTAACGTTTCTAAGCCTTCAAAAAATAATTCTTTAGGCAGTTCTGGCATTGCCAAGCGTTTCGCAGAGGCATTTATTCTTTTTTGATTTTCATCAGGTCTAAATAACCAAATTTGATCGTTACTATCTTTATATGCTTTCATCCCTTCAAAAACTGCTTGTCCGTAATGAAAAACACGGGAAGAAGGTTGTAATTGTAGTGGTTGGTATGGCGTTATTTTTGCATCTTGCCACTTGCCATTTTTGTATGTGCAAATAAACATGTGATCTGTAAATGTAGAGCCGAATTTACGACCATTTAATGTCGCTTTATTTAAGCTAGATTCTTTTACTTTTTGAATTTCGATTTTGGTAGTAATATCTGTATTCATGATGCTTACATTTAAGCGGCAAAAGTACAGTTATTATGCTATTTAAAAAAGAATTTCGTTTAATTCTTTATGATTTTTCTTGTAATAATTAGTCCATTTTTAAAGTTGAATTTAACGATATACGTTCCCGAAGATAATTTGTTTAAGTCTACCTGTATTGGAGTTACATGTTGCGTTACATTTTTTGTAATTAATTGTTTTCCTGAAATATCACTAATTTCTAATAGGTAATTTTCTTTATTAGTCAATTTTACAGATAAAATATTTTGTGTAGGATTTGGAATTAACTCTATATTTAAGGAATTTTTTAGGATATCGTCAATACTCAAAGTACTAGAATTTATATTCCAAAGTATGGAATTTACATGTATGTTTTCATGGTTATCTACTTGTAAATAAGAAGTCGCATCTATAATTGTAACTTGTAAAGAATTGTTACCAACAGCTAAATCATTAGAAGAAATAGTAACTGTACTATTACCATTATTAATAACAGTTCCGTTTAGTTTCCACTCTACATCTAAAGAATTCGGAATCGGTTCGATTAAAGTAACTGTAAAATCCATACCACTTGCAATGTCAATACTACCTGTATTTAGAGGAACGTAAGAAATAATAGGCGATGTTATGGCGTGTATTTTTTCTATAGTTGCTTCGATACAAACGGAGCAAAAAGGAGCATTTAAATAACGCATCATACAATTTTGATGTGGTCTATACCAACTTGCAGAATTTCCTCCACAGCAATGTTGATAAATACCGATATTATTTTGACCAATCCAATTTTTCCATCTAACAGTTAAAGGATTAGTTGTTTGCGTCATATTAATACCTTCTCTAGCATAAACATCGCCAGCATAATATTCGTCTATTAGCCTTACAAAAGCGTGTCCAATTTCATGTAAAGCTATTTTATTAGCATTAGCATTTGTTGAAGAAACCGCAAATTGACCTCCACTTCCTCCATAATAAGAACTATTAACTAAAACCAGAACCAAGTCGTAAGAAGGAAAATTATTTGCAAGAACCGTATTAATTGTAGAAGAGTTTGCAACAAGAAGTCTGTGTATTCCATAAGCATCAAAACGAGAGCCAAAGTAATTATCTACAGAAAGTACTGGATGTACTGGTTCTGAAACATCTGAGGCTGTTCCTGGATGGTTTGCTCCACTTTGGTTCGAAGGAACTTTTACAGCATGTACATTAAAATAATTTTTATATTCTTTGTATGGAGATCTTGAAAAAAAATAATTACTAAAAGCAGTAGCATCTGTTATAAATTGCGGAAGCTCATTTATCTGATAACCATCCGATAAAATAACTAGATTAATTCTACTTTCATTAGAGCCAGATTGAACGATTGTTTCTACATCAAAAGTTTGTGTAAAAGACGTTTCAAATAATAAGATTAAGGTAACGAGTAAAATATTTTTCATAATTTATCTTTGGATAATAGTTGGTTTAAATAGAATGATGAAGTTGTAATGAATTTTGTAGTCGGATTTAATGGCATTCTTATAGAAAATTCTGCACTATCTAATGTTATCGTTTTCTTTTCAAATTGTCCAGAATCGTTAACATATTCGATTATTTTAATTAATGGATTAGAAATAAAAAGGCTATCAACAGATCTAGATTTACCATTTATTTGTGTGCATTTTATATCGCCTTTTTTAGGATTATTACGTTCATAAAAAGAAGTCTTTAATATTCCTTTAGCAATAATTTTATGCAGTAATTTAATTCTAACGGCATCTGTTGAAGTTTTATAAATTTTATAATTCAAAAATAAAATCTTTGGTTCGGAAATGGATGTTTTTTTTTTATTGGAAACTTTAGGGACAGAGTCACAAGAACACAACGAAATTAATAATAAAATATAGATGTATTTCATGTTTTGATTTGTATTTCTATTCAAATGTAATAAAAAAAACACTAAATTTTGTATTTTTACCAGCAAATAGAGACGAATGAAAAGAGAAGTGTTTATTACTGCTGATGGTTCTACAAGTATACATTTGCCAGAAATAAATGAGCAATACCATTCCAAACACGGCGCAATACAAGAAGCATATCATGTATTTATAAAACATGGTTTGGATGCATTTTTAGACAAATCGAATATTGCTATTCTAGAAATAGGTTTTGGTACAGGTTTAAATTGTTTTATTACCTATTTAGAAAGTGTTAAACGAAACTTAATAATTAATTATGTTGGTATTGAAGCATATCCTGTAAATACCGAAGAAATAAAATTAATGAATTATTGTAGGACATTAAAAGCAGAAAATGAAACAATAATTTTTACAAAAATACATGCAGTAGATTGGGAAACAAATCAAACGATACATACTAATTTTACACTTTTTAAACGAAAACAATTCTTCGAAAAAATAGAAGATAAAAATAAGTACCATCTTATTTATTTTGATGCTTTTGGAGCAAGAGTACAACCAGAACTATGGACAGAAGTTATCTTCAAAAAAATGTTTGAAGCATTACAACCAAACGGAATTCTAGTCACTTACTCTGCAAAAGGTTCGGTACGTAGAGCAATGCAAGTTGTTGGATTTACTGTAGAACGGTTGCCAGGACCTGTGGGGAAACGAGAAATGTTAAGAGCCGTAAAACAAACTAGATAAAATACCAGTTTTTAAGAGATGTTGTTTTTAGAATATTAAAATTTAAGAATATTTTAAAATTCTTTTAACCATTTTTTAACAGTAAAAACAGTACTTCAACTGTATATTTGTGTTCTAAATTTTTTATTAAAATTAAAAGAAATATGGAACAGACAAATACAGGAGTTGACATTAGAGCAATTAATGAAAAAATAGAACGTGAAAGTGCTTTTATAGATTTGCTTAGAAATGAAATGAATAAAGTAATTGTAGGTCAAAAATACATGATCGATAGATTGCTTATAGGAATGCTTGGCGATGGACATATTTTGTTAGAGGGAGTTCCTGGATTAGCAAAAACTTTAGCCATAAATACACTTTCTAAAGCAGTGCAAGGAAGTTTTAGTAGAGTGCAATTTACACCAGACTTATTACCAGCAGATGTTATTGGAACAATGATTTACAACATGAAAGTAAATGATTTTTCTATAAAAAAAGGACCAATATTTGCCAATTTTGTACTAGCAGATGAAATAAATAGAGCACCAGCAAAAGTACAATCTGCATTGCTAGAAGCCATGCAAGAGCATCAAGTAACTATTGGAGATACAACGTTTAAATTAGAAGAACCATTTTTAGTAATGGCAACGCAAAACCCAATCGAACAAGAAGGAACTTATACTTTACCAGAAGCACAAGTAGATCGTTTTATGTTAAAAGTAGTCATCGATTATCCATCCATACAAGATGAGCAACTAATTATGCGAGCAAACTTAAATAAATCATGGGAAAAAGTAAATGCTGTAGTATCTTTAGAAACCATTCTTAATGCAAGAAAAGCAGTACAAGAAGTGTATATGGATGAAAAAATAGAAAAATACATCCTAGATATTATTTTTGCAACACGATATCCAGAAAAATACAATTTAGCAGACTTAAAAGATTTAATCAGTTTTGGAGCATCGCCTCGTGGAAGTATAAACCTTGCAACAGCAGCAAAATGTTATGCTTTTATAAAACGTAGAGGTTATGTAATACCAGAAGATGTAAGAGCAATTGTACACGATGTATTAAGACATCGAGTAGGTGTAACTTACGAAGCAGAAGCAGAAAACATTAATTCTATCGAGATTATTGATAAAATAGTAAACGAGATTGAAGTACCGTAAAAGGTAAATTTATTTATTCGGTTTTTTAGAAAATAAAACCAAATGAATACACAGTTACATACAAATACACAAAGAACACACAAATAAATCCACAACAAATTGGATACCAAAGAAATTTTAAAAAAGGTTAGAAAGATTGAGATTAAGACAAAACGTTTGTCTAATCATATCTTTTCTGGAGAATATCACAGTTCTTTTAAAGGGCGAGGTATGACTTTTTCGGAAGTACGTCAATACCAATTTGGAGACGATATTCGTAATATAGATTGGAATGTAACAGCTCGTTATCATGAACCTTTTGTGAAAGTTTTTGAAGAAGAAAGAGAATTAACCATGTTATTAATGGTCGATATATCTGCTTCAGAATTTTTTGGAACTAACGAACAATTTAAACGAGAAACGATAACCGAAATTGCAGCAACATTAGCATTTTCGGCAATCCAAAATAACGATAAAGTAGGGTTACTTTTATTTACAGACGAAATAGAACTATTTATTCCACCAAAAAAAGGAAAATCACACGTATTACGAATTATTAGAGAGCTTATAGAATTTCATCCCAAAAGTAAAAAAACAAATTTAGAACAAGCGTTTAAATACATTTCTAGTGTAATGAAAAAGAAAGCAATTGTATTTGTATTATCCGATTTTGTGGATGATAATTACGATAACTCCTTAAAAATATTAGGTAGAAAACACGATGTAACAGGAATAAGAGTATACGATAGGTACGAAGTAGAATTACCAAAATTAGGAATGATAAGCGTAGTAGATTCCGAAAGCGGAAAAACCATGTTGGTAAATACAAACTCTAAAAATGTACGAAATAAATACAAAGCAAATTATTTAAAAACAACCGATTATTACAAAACAACATTTAAAAAAAGTGGCTCAGGAGTAATAAATACAATGATTGGAAAAGATTATGTAAAAGAATTAATGAGATACTTTAAAGGAAGAGGTTAATTTTTGAGATAAGAAGCAAGAAGTAAGAGGCAAGAGATAAGAAGCAAGAAGCAAGAGGTAAGAGGTAAGAAGCAAGAGATAAGAAGCAAGAGGTAAGAAGCAAGAGGTAAGAGGTAAGAAGTAAGAGGCAAGAAGCAAGAGGTAAGAAGCAAGAAGTAAGAAATAAGAAAAAAGAGGTAAGACTTGAAAAATGAATAAAAATAAAAACATAGCAACAAATAAATTCCGATTTTTCGTTTTCGGACTTCTAAGCTTTTTTGTCTTACTATCTCACGCACAAGTTACTGTAAGAACAGATACTACTAAAATACGAATAGGAGAACAAATTCGATTAGAATATATTGTAAATACACAAGAAGAAGTGCAATTTCCAAAACTAATATTAGATAGTTTACAAAAAATGGAAGTAATCAAATCGTTTGATGTAGACACGATAAAAAATCGTCTAATAAAAAAATATACACTTACTAGTTTTGATAGTGGTAGATACGAATTGCCACAACAATTAATTAATATTAAAGGAAAAAAATTTAAAACGAAAGCCATTATTTTTGATGTATCAACCGTAGCAGTAGATACTACGAAACAAAAATTATTTCCTATAAAAGCAATTCAAAATCAAACGTTAACCATTAAAGATTACGCTAGAAATTATTGGTATTTACTATTGCTATTACCAATAATTGGTGTTGTAATTTGGTGGTTCTTTATCCGTAAAAAAGAAACAGAAGAAGAACGTGTCGCAAAAATACCACCGTTTGAAATGGCAGTACAACAATTAGAAAGTTTAGATAAAAAACTCCTTTGGCAAAACAATAAAACCAAAGAATATTATAGCGAATTGACCGATATATTGCGTACTTACATAGAAAAAGAACTAAAAATACCAGCACTAGAAAGTACAACAAACGAATTAATAAATGTCTTAAAAAAGTTTAAAAACGATAGTAAATTAGAAATTTCAAATAAGATAATAATTAAGTTAAAAGATTTATTAAAAGAAGCAGATTTGGTAAAATTTGCCAAATCCAAACCTTATGCTGAAGAAATTCAAATGCATCGTAATTATGCAGATATTATTTTAGAAGGATTAAAGATAGAAGAAGAAATTATCGAAGAAAAACAAGAAGAAATTCTATTTAAAAATGATTCAGAAAACCAAAAAAATGTAGAAGAAGATGTTAAGTAAATTTGAATTTGCAAATCCAGAATTATTATGGCTATTGGTATTTGTACCAATTATCGCACTATGGCATTTTTTTACAAATAAAAAAGATATGGCAACCATCTCGTTTTCCAATACAAAATCGTTTGGTTCGGGAAATATATTGTCTAAACTAAAACCATTATTGTACATACTTCGATTACTTGCAATTGCAGCATTAATTGTAGCATTAGCGAGACCACGAAATAAAGAAGTAACCACAAAAACAAAATCCAATAAAGGAATAGATATAGTAATGGCAATAGATGTTTCGGCAAGTATGTTAGCCAAAGATTTAAAACCAAACCGATTAGAAGCACTAAAAAAAGTAGCAAGTAATTTTATTGATAAAAGACCAAACGACAGAATTGGATTGGTGGTTTATGCAGGAGAAAGTTACACACAAACTCCAATAACTAGCGATAAACGAATAGTAAAAAGTTCTATCCGAAGATTGCGCTGGGGACAATTAGAAGGAGGTACAGCTATTGGAATGGGATTAGGATCTGCCGTAAATAGATTAAAAGAAAGTAAAGCAAAATCTAAAGTTATTATTTTATTGACAGATGGTGTAAATAATTCGGGAAATATCGATCCAAAAACAGCAACCGAATTGGCAAAAGCTTTAAATATAAAAGTATATACTATCGGACTAGGAACAAACGGTACAGCAATGTTTCCTGTAGCTAAAGGAATGGATGGAAAATTAATTTTTAGAAATGCTCCAGTTGAAATTGATGAAACTTTACTAAAATATATTGCAAAAGAAACCGAAGGGAAATATTTTAGAGCAACAAGCAATAGTAAACTTACTAAAGTATACGATGAAATAAATAAATTAGAAAAAACAAAAATAGAAGAATTTAAATATACCAATTTCGAAGAAATGTTTAGACCATTTGTACTCTTAGCAGGGTTTTTAATACTGTTAGAGATGTTATTGCGATTTACGGTTTTTAGAAGTTTTATTTAACCACGAAGGACACAAAGTCTTACGCAAGGCTCACTATTAAATTAATAAGATGATATAAAATAAATGAAAATAGAAAATGAAATAGCAAAAATTGTATTTGAATCTTCTTTAAAAGTCCACAAGCAGTTAGGTCCTGGACTATTAGAAAGTGTATATGAAGAGTGCTTATATTATGAATTAAAAAAAACGGAATTAAAAGAGTTATAAACGGACAATTATAAAACAAAAACTTTGTGACCATTGTGTAAAGCTTTGTGTCCTTTGTGGTTAAGAATAACAAATGTATCAATTAGAAGAAAAAACATATTTTACCTACTTTATAGCAATAGCCATTTTGTTTACTGCTTACCTTTTGGTATTTCTTTGGAAAAAGAAAAAGCAAAAACAATTTGCAGACTTAAATTTGTTAGACAAATTAAGTCCAGAACGTTCTAATTTTAAATCCGTTCTTAAAATTATAATGGTTGCTTTAGGCTTATCAGCCTTAATTATAGCATTGGTAAACCCAAAAATGGGAACCAAATTAAAAACCATTAAAAGAGAAGGTGTAGATATCGTATTTGCTTTAGACGTTTCAAAAAGTATGCTTTGTGAAGATATTGCACCAAGTAGACTAGCAAAAGCAAAGCAAATTATATCCAAAACCATAGACAATTTAGGAAGTGATCGTATTGGAATTATTATATATGCAGGAAATGCCTATCCGTTATTGCCAATAACAACCGATCAAGCAGCAGCAAAAATGTTTTTACAAAATGCAAGTCCAGATATGGTATCTAGTCAAGGAACAGCCATAAATGAAGCCTTACTACTAGCAAAAACATATTACGATAACGACGAGCAAACCAATCGGTTTTTAATATTATTATCTGATGGAGAAGATCATGGCGATAGTAAAACAAGTATAACAGACCAGCTTTCTAAAGAAGGAATTAAGGTATATACTATTGGTGTTGGAACAGCAAAAGGAGGACCAATTAAAATAAAAATGGGAAATAGTTTCTTAGGCTATAAAAAAGATAGAAAAGGCGAAGTGGTAATAACCAAATTACAAGACGAGACACTAAAACAAATAGCTACAGAAGGAAAAGGAAAATACCTCTATGGAAATAACACAACAAAAACCGTAGATTATATTACTAAAATGTTGAATAATGCACAGAAAAAAGAATTTGAAACCAAGCAATTTTCAGACTATAAAGATCAATTTCAATGGTTTGTAGGATTGGGAATCTTGTTTTTAATATTAGATATATTGTTATTCGATAAAAAAACAAAATGGATACAAAAATTAAATTTGTTTAATGAGAAAAAGAGTTAATTCGCAGAACAAAAAAGAAACGATAATGAAAAAAATAATATACCTATTAGTTCTGTTTACAGCGATAGCTTATTCACAAAAAGAAAAGCCATCCGATAAAAATATGGAAATTACGACGGAGACAAAAAATCTAATCCGTAAAGGAAATAAATTGTACGACCAAGGAGAATATGTAAAAGCAGAAAATGAATATAAAAAAGCAATAGCAATAAGTCCAAGTTACGACAAATCCAATTATAATTATGGAAATACACAATTTCTACAAAATAAAATAGAAGAAGCTAAAAAACAATATGAATTGGTTTCCAAAACGACAAGCGATAATTTTATTAAAGCAGATAGTTACCATAATTTAGGAAATATTGCGATGAAAGAAAAAAAATACGAACAAGCAGTAAAAGCCTACAAAGATGCACTTAGAAAAAATCCGAAAGACGATGAAACACGATATAATTTGGCTTTAGCACAAAAAATGCTGAAAGAGCAGCAACAGAAAGATAAAGATAAAAAAGACGATAAGAAGGACGATAAAAAAGATAAAAATAAAGATAAGGACAAGAAAGACAAAGATAAAAAAGATAAAAACAAAGATAAGAAGAACGAAAAAGATAAGGATAAAAAAGGAGATAAAGACAAAGATAAAAAAGGAGACGACGATAAAAATAAAAAAGACAAAAAGGATAAGGATGATGGAAAAGGAAAAAAAGATAAAGACAAAAAAGAACAGCAACAGCCAAAACCACAAAAAAGTAAATTATCGCCAGATCAAGTAAAACAACTTTTGGAAGCAATGAATAATGAAGAGAATAAAACCCAAAAGAAAATGAATGCAAAAAAAGAAAGAGGAAGAAAAGTAAAACAAGATAAAGATTGGTAAAATTTTATTAGATTTAGCACTTCTAAATTAGAAGCGAAAAATAGTCCTAATTATTTTATAAAAAACGATGGTTAATCGCAAAATAAATGAAAAAAAGGAATAGCATATTATACCTATTAATATTGGTAAGTTTACCAATAATAGCACAAAGTTTTAAAGCAACGGTAAGTAAAAAACAACTTGGTTTAAACGATCGATTGCGCATAACTTTTTCGATAGATAAGCAAGGAGCAGATGATTTTACACCACCAGATTTTAAAAATTTCAAGGTAGTAGCAGGACCAATGCAAAGTACTAATTTTCAGTATATAAACGGAAAACAATCCTTTTCGCAATCTTTTACTTATACATTGCAACCAAAAAGCAAAGGAAAATTTACCATACCTTCGGCTACGGTTAGTTATAATGAAAAGATAATTAGTTCCAATACGGTTCAAATTACAGTAAGTAAAGCAACCAAAAAAGCAGCTAATCCTAACGATCCAAGTTTAATAGCAAAAGAAAATATCTTTTTAGTAGCCGAAGTATCCAATGTAAATCCGTATGTAGGCGAAAGTATTTCTGTAGTTTATAAATTATATATGGATCGAAATCAAGCAGCAGTAAATAACGAAAGAGAATCAAAAGCACCAACATTTAACGGATTTTGGAATCAGAATATTAAAATAGGACAATTAACAGAAAGGAAAGGAGAATATAAAGGAAAAAAAATGTCCTACTATATTTTACGAAAAGATGTATTAATTCCACAACGAGCAGGAAAATTAAGTATTAGTCCATTCGAAATAGACATCTCTGCAATAGTAGCAACAGGAGGTGTACAAAGAGATTTTTTTGGAAGAAGAATTCGAGGGCAAAAACAAGTGAACCTAATACTCTCTTCAGGAAGAAGAACAATACAGGTAAAAGCGTTACCAGAAGAAGGAAAACCAAGTAATTTTTCTGGAGCAGTAGGAGATTTTGCATTTAAAGTGAATAGTACAAAAAGCATTTTAAAAGCAAACGAAAGTGTACAATTAAAAGTAATTGTTTCTGGAACTGGAAATCTAAAATTATTAAGTTTGCCAAAATTAGAAACACCAAAAGGACTAGAGCAATACGAACCAGAACACAAAGAAAATATTAGAACGAATTTAAGAGGACTTTCTGGAAGTGTAAAAGAAACCTATACATTAGTACCACAATACAGAGGAAAATATAAAATACCAGCACTAAGTTTTAGCTTTTTTAACCCTAAAACAGAAACTTACAAAACATTAAATAGCGTTTCTATTATAGTAGATGTTCCAGATGGAAAAATGCCAAAAGACAATGACGAAACACCAATAGCAACTCGTAAAAACAATGTTATAAACGATACCGATATTCGGTTTATTCATACCAAAACCAAATTGATTTCGATTGCACAAAAACCAGATTTTTTTAAGTCTACATTATTCTATTTACTATTACTATTACCATTACTATCCATTCCATTAGGAATTTATATTGGAAAGAAAAAAAGAGAACGAGATGACGATATTATTGGAAACAAACAACGAAAAGCAGATAAATTAGCTAAAAAATATTTATCAGAAGCACAAAAACAACTCGGAAATAAAGAACCTTTTTATATCGCATTAGAAAAAGCATTACACAATTATTTAAAGGCAAAATTACAAGTAGAAACATCGGAAATAAGTAAAGAAAAAATCCGTTCTATTTTAGAAAATAAAGAAGTAAAAGACCAAAGTATTACGCAATTTTTAAAAGTGTTAGAAGATTGCGATTTTGCAAGATATACACCAATTTCTAATTTGCAAATGGAAAAAGAATATGAAAAAGCAAAAGAAATTATTATGGATTTAGATAGACAAATTTAATATTTTTTAGTAGAAAATGTATACCAATAAAAAACATATCATATATAAAATAAGTATCTTTTTAATACTAGTTACTTTACAAGTAGCATTTTCACAAAATGGAAATAGTCTTTTTGTAGAAGGTAATAAATTATATACTTCAGAAAAATATAATGAAGCTATTGAAAAGTTTTTACAAGTAGAGAAATTAGAAAAACACTCGGTCGATTTGTATTATAATTTAGCAAACGCATATTATAAAACAAACCAAGTAGCACCAGCAATATTTTATTATGAAAAAGCATTACAATTGGCACCAAATAACAAAGACGTAAAGGTAAATCTCGATTTTGCAAAACGAATGACTATTGATAATATTGAAGCATTGCCAACAACATTATTTCAAAAACTATCTAAGAATCTTATAGAAAAGTTACATTATAATTCTTGGGCGTATGTCGCTGTTTTTTTATCGATATTATTTGCATTATTATTTTTGGTATATCATTTTTCACGAAGTAGTATTAAAAAACGTTTTTATTTTGTTGCAAGTATACTAAGTATTTTGTTTATGGTGTTGAGTGTTGTTTTTGCAATGTACACTTTTAAAGTAAATAAGAATAAAAAAGAAGCCATTATTTTTATACAACAAACAAGTATAAAAAGCGCACCGATGTTATCTAGCGAAAATGCCTTTGAATTACACGAAGGAACCAAAGTTACCGTTTTAGAAAGCGTAGATAATTGGAAAAAAATTAAAATTGCCGATGGTCAAACTGGTTGGATAGTTAGTTCGGAATTAAAAGAATTATAGCGTGTGTTTTGCTTCAAATTTCTCTAACAATATATTGGTTTGTTCGTTTAATTTGTTCTTAAAAAAAGAAGTACCTCCAAGTAATAAACCTTTAAAACCCATTGCTTGTTTTGCCCATTTATGTAAATTAAATGTGTCTGTATGTTTACTGATTTTATTATCTTTAAACTCAAACGTAGCATCGATACTATTATGTACTTTTCTTCCAGTCTTACTAAAAGTATAATACGCTTCCCAATGTGTTGTAGCAGTATTTCCATCAATAATAATATCCGAAAATTCAATTTTTAAATCTTTTGCATTCTGACATAGCATACGCCACATGTTTTTAGCTTTGTCGCCATGTAATTTTCCAAAAGCAGGATCTTCAAATTCGATAGTATCGTGATAACAAGCACACATTTTTTCGGCATCTAAATTTTGGAATGCAGTATAAAATTTTTCAATTAATTCTTTCATAATATTAGGTGTTTATACCAAGTTGACCTCAAAATAAGCCAAAAATCAAAGAGGTATTATTTATAACAAACAGGTAAAATTTCTCCTTTTAGTAAACGATATTTATCTACCAAATCGGCAGTAATTTTTTTAGAGTAATTTATTTCATCGACTTTAAACCCAACAGAACGAAGACGATTAAAATAATCTTTACCGTAAACACGAACATGATCGTATTGTCCAAAATGTTTAGCACGTTCTTCTGGCGAAGTAATACTAAAATCTTCGTACGTTTTTTCTAAAGTTATATCTTGTGGAATTTGAAAAATTCCCATTCCATTTGGTTTTAAAACACGATAGAGTTCTTGCATGGCTTTTTTATCGTCTGTAATATGTTCTAATACGTGATTACAAAATACAACATCGAAACTATTGTCTTTAAAAGGTAAATCGAGAATATTTGCTTTAACATCTACAATAGGCGAATACAAATCTGCCGTAGTATAGTCTAAATTTTTAAGTTTTTTAAAACGTTTTAAAAAGCATTGTTCAGGTGCCATGTGCAGTACTTTTTTGGGAGCAGTAAAAAAATCTGTTTCCTTTTTTAAATATAACCAAAGTAAGCGATGTCGTTCTAAAGACAAGGTACTTGGCGACAATACATTTGGTCTTTGTGTACCATAGCCATAAGGTAAAAATTTACGAAATCCTTTACCATCTATAGGATCTATATATTTTGTTCCTTTATAAAACAATGTAAAAAAGGGTCGTACCAAATAGCTTATTTTAATTAAATAAGGTCTTGGAATGGTGTTTAGTATAAGTGAAAATAGTTTCAAAAGTGTAATAAATTTAATTCTAATAGAAACCAAAAATACAACCCTAGAATTAAAATAACTAAAAAAGCCAACAAATCTAGTTTTGTTGGCTTTTTTAGTTATTTACAGTTTAGATAAATTTTTATCGAACAGAGGTTAAAAGCATTACCTTTTTTGAATAAAATCTGTTGGTCTAATTATAGTATTCATTTTTCTATAGGTAACTTTTACATTAGCTGTTGTCATATAATATTCGTTTAATTCGTATCCAATAATTAGATAATCGCTATTTGGTCTATTATTTTGAGCGGTATTTCTCCAACTATTTACTTTACTATTAAATGCGTATGCAGGATAACAACAATTTGTTAAATTTTTAGAGAAAGGTATCACAATTGGATCTCCATCCCAACTGCGATTAGCAGGTAATGTTTCTAAATAACAATTTAGTTTGTCAACCATAAATTGTTTTGTAGCTGTATTTGTATCAAGAGAACATCCTGTTGTAAATGTACAATTGACAGAGTCATATATTAAGTCATTACAAGACATTTTATTATTGGAAGTATCGTCTCTAGAGTCACTAGCTTTTTTTTCTAATTGATTTATCTCTTCTTCTGCATCATCTATGGCATCCTCATTGGTATTACAGGATAATAATCCAAAAAAAAGGATTAATATAAGGTACATTGGGTTTTTTAAATAATTCATAATATTAAATTTAATTGATTTTATTAAGGATACTCCTTTTCTCCTTAAATATACTTGTTCAAATTTGTTATAAAAAACGTAATATTCAATACATATTTTTGAATTTGTAGTGAATTTATTAGTATATGTGTTTTGTTTTTTAGAATTCGAATAATTGCTTTTTATTTTTAGTTGCCTTTAAAATTTATGTGAATTTTAAAGGCAACCTAAAAATTTCTTATTTTAAGATTAATTGTTTGTTAACACCAACTCAACATCAAAATACGCTATAAATTATTTATCTTTTCACGTTTTACTGCACTTTAAATTTAAACCATAGCTATGCTATGCTTGAAATTTCAAGATTGTAAAACATAAAAATATTTTAAATCTATTTAGCGCATTTCAAAATTGAATTGGTATAATAATCTCATTATTAGATTTAATTCGTACAAAATAAACACCTTTTTCTAGATGAGAAGCATTCCAATTTATGGTTTCGGATTCTTTAGAACTCCTTTTTATAGTTGTACTATAAACTCTATTTCCATAAAAATTATAAACTTCTAAAAGAACATTACTATCCATTTCCGATTGAATGTTAAATTGTACATTTCCTTTTGATGGATTTGGCAGAATGCTAACCTTACGTATTCTTTTTTCATCTTTTTGAATTTTCAAAGGGTATTTTTGTATTCGATAGAAGAATAACCAAGAAAACGCCTTGTTTTTTTTAGAATTCGTAATACATTAAAAAACCCAAAAAAGTAAACTTTTTTGAGTTTTAATAAAATAAGAGGGCTAATTATCTTAATCTGTATTTAGAAATGAAGCAAAGAATGTTGGCGAAAAATTACCATAATCGCAATCTCTACTTGAAGATTGCAATCGTGTAACAAAAATATTTTGTGTATGTGTTTCTACAAAATCTTCTTCAATATTAATATAACTCATTTCTACTATTGGACTGTTATCTTGTTTAGATATTCTTTGTCCTTCAACAAGAATTCCTTGAGAAAAAGGAAATTCAATTAATGGATGTGAAATTCCATAAATAATAGTATTCTGTTCATTATTTGTAAGTCTTGTATCCTGGTTTACTGAGGTATTAAAAGATGCAGGAAAATACAATTCAAAACAATTATTATGAAAGTCTTCGATAAATACGTCAAATGCATCTGAACCTTCTATTTTTAAACATTTTCTTCCAAAAATAGCACCAAATTCTAACTCTCCACTTGGATCTAGTGGTTTATTCATACCTATTAAACTATAAAAAATGAATTTATATTCGCATTTAAAATTTTGAAAATCACGAGAAAAAAGTAAATCTGAAACCAAAACAGTATCGTCATTTTCTAATGCTATTTCTACTTCATTTCTAGCAGCTTCATTTCGAAGCATAACTGCTCCAGATATATATGTAATTATTTTAAATTTACTATGCAAATCCAAATCAATAAGTTCTTGTAATGTGTCACTATTATTTGGATCGGTAGTTCTATAAAGTGTTTTTAATAGTTCTTCTTTCTTTATATTATTTTCTTCATCGATGGTAGTATTACATGCTATTGCAATAATTAAAATTAGCAATAAAAGGAATTTTTTTTTCATGGTTTGAAGATTTAAGGTTCGTTAATACTCAAACATACTAAAAAATACGGTTTAATGTAAAATGAGTTAGTATTCGTGAGCAGAATATTAGTATTCGTAATTTTATTGACTTGTAAAGTATGTAATGTAAATGTTAGAGTTTTATTTAAAGAATGCATTTAAAAAAGAATTCTTTTTTCGAAATGAAATCGGAATTTTTGTACCTTCTTTTAAAATTATATAACCTTCTTTTAAGTATTTTTTAATGTGTTTGGAGTTAACTAAATACGATTGATGACAATGTATAAAAATATCTTTTGACAACATTTCTATCGTTTTTTTTAGTGTTTTAGATATTAGGATACGCTCTCCTTTATCTGTAAAAAAATAGGTGTAATTATTATCTGATTTACAGTACAAAATTTCATCTTCATTTAAAATATGATAAGCATTCATAGTTTTTAAAACAACACGTTTGGGTTTGTCGTTTTGGTAATTTTCCTTGGTTACTTCCAAAGAGTCTTTCAATTGTTTCTTATTGTAATCAATATTTATTACTCTTGTTATTGCTTCTTTAAATTCCTTATTATCAATAGGTTTTAAAATATAATCTAAAGCTCCTGCCTTTATAGCTTTTATGGCTTTGTTATCAAAACCAGTAATAAAAATTAAATAAAAATTCTGTTTCTTTAGCTGATCTAACAAATCAAAGCACGTACCATCTGTTAATTGAATATCTAAAAGTAACAAATCTGGTTTGGTTTTTTGAATAATTTCAAAACCAGAAGCAACACTTTCTGCTTCACCAACAATTTCGATATCACTATTAAAAAACGTTTTAATTTTAAAAGAAATATTTTGTCTAATAATAGCTTTATCTTCTATAATTACCGTTTTTATCATTTAAAAATTTGTTTTGTAAGGGATGATTAGTTTTACAAATGTACCGTTTTGATTTGAAAATTCCGATTTGTTTTTTATTAGTACTCCTTTTTTGTTGAGTTTTTTTAAAAAATAATCTATTAATTGTGTAGATGATTTTTTATTATTAGAACGTTTTTTTTGAGAAATTCCGATACCATTATCTTCAATTTCACAAATTATTTCAAATTTTTGTTTTATCAATCTAATCTTTATATTACCCTTATAATCGATTCCTCTAAAACCGTGTTTAATTGCGTTCTCTACAAATGGTTGTATTAACATTGGAGGAACATAGATAATGTCATTTTTAGCCATATTTTGTAAAGAAATACGATAGCTAAATTTATTAGGATGCTGCAATAACGTTAACTCTAAATATTTTTTAATTAATTCTATTTCATCTTCAATAAGCACATAATTTTGTGTTGAATTGTTGAGCGAAAGTCTTAATATTCTTGAAAAGTAAATTAGAGATTCACTAGCTTTAGAGGTGTCTTGAAGGATTAGCCCTTGTATGGTTTCTAAGGTGTTAGAGGTAAAATGAGGATTCATTTGTGCTCTAAATAAGCGCTGTTGCATTAAGAGTTTATCTTTTGCGGATTTTAATTTTCGTTGGTTATAAATAAAAAATCCAATTATGGCAATTAATAAAATGACAATTAATAAAATGAATAAGTTTCTTTTTAAAACTAAATTTCGATATTTAATGTGTTGGTTGGTTACTAATAAATCTTTTTCTTTTTGAAAAGCTTCTTTTAAAACAATAGACTCATTATTGATTCTTTCTTTGTATATATTTTCTTGAAAAGCATATAAATTATAAAATTCACGAATTACATTATCGATATTTTTTTTGGATTTATAGGATTGTTTTAAATCTAAACCTAATAAGAATTTTTTATGAGAAGCACCTAAAAAATTCCAATACATTTTAGTCGAATCGGTGTATTTTTTATAGTTATTGGTGTCATTTAATTGGTAATATGCTTCCGAAATATTGATGTATGAAATGGCTAATTCCTTTTTGTTTTTTGTTTTTTTGATGTTGTTTATTGCTTTTTTATAATAACGTATTGCCTTTTTATAATCCTTATCGTAAAAATGGATGATGCCGTAATTCTGATTAATTTGGTTTTTATTATAATTACTAGTAGTTGTAGTTAAACTTAAACTATCTAATATTTTAATCGCTTTTTTTTTATTATTTAAATAGTTATAATAAATATTTGCCTGAGAAATTAAGCTTACTACAATAGCATTTGTATCTTTGGTATCTTTAAAAAAACGAATTGCTAATTTATTGAATTTTAAGGCTGTATTATAGTCTTTTGTTTTTTGTCCAATACGTTGTTTAAAATTATAAATATAGCCTAAGTTTTTTCTACCACTTAATTTTTTAAATTTTTCTATGGTACTATTTGCATTAGAATAATCGCCTTTAAGTAAGTACGTATTTGCAATGGTTTTAAAATAAGTAATTTCTCGTTGTGTTTTAATTTTATCTACCGACAGAATTACTTTTTTAAAGAAATAAAAAACAGAATCCTTTTTATTTTTTTGGTTGAGGTAATAGTTTCCTTTTAAAAAATTCGTTTCGGTTTTTAATGTATCTGGAACTTTATTTTCACTAATTAATTTATCAATTTTCGCAAAATAAATTGGTATCGAATCTGCTATTTTTTTTTTAGTTTTATTTTGTAGCGTACTTATTTCTAAAATAGTATTAGCAAGTTCCTCTTTTTTTTTAGAACAAGAAAAAAGGAGCATCAATGCGATAAGCAAAAACGTAATTTCTTGTAATTTCATTTGGTAATAGTTAATTCTTAGGTTAGAGAAACTATTGCAATGTAATAAAAATTAATGAGTTTTTCTAAATTCATCTTCTTCGTTAGAAGTAATTCCTAAGGCTTTATAAACATAATCGAAAGTCGATAATAGTTCTGGTTTACCATTAACAATAGCAATATCATGTTCAAAATGAGCAGAAGGTTTGCGATCGGCAGTTAAGATAGTCCAACCATCTTTAAGCTGATTTATTTTATGTGTACCCATATTTACCATAGGTTCAATCGCTACTACCATACCATCTTTAAACTTTTTACCACGACCTTTTCTACCATAATTTGGCATTTCTGGATCTTCGTGCATTTTTTTTCCTAATCCATGACCAACTAATTCTCGTACAATACCATAACCGTGTTTTTCGCAATAATCTTGAATTGCAAAACCAACATCTCCAACACGATTTCCAGCTCTAAATTGTCGAATTCCTTCATACAGGCTTTCTTTGGTTATTTGAAGTAATTTTTTAGTTTCTTGGTTAACTTCTCCAACTTCAAACGTATAGGCATGATCGCCATAAAAACCGTTCATTAAAACACCACAATCTACAGAGATAATATCGCCATCTTCTAAAGGTACATCTGTCGGAAAACCATGTACTACTTGTGCATTGGGACTCATACATAAAGTATTAGGAAAATCATACAAACCTAAAAAACCAGGAATACCATTGTTATCTCTAATAAATTCTTCTGCTAATTTATCTAAATATAGCGTTGTAACGCCAGGTTTAACTTCGGCAGCAATCATCCCTAAAGTTTTAGAAACAAGTAGAGCACTCTCTCTCATTAATTCTATTTCGGCAGGTGTTTTTATTTTTATCATGATACAAAGGTAAAATAATACCAATTAAATAAGAACTATATTTTAAATTTAGTTGTTAAAAAAATAATTGTAACCTGTGTTACAGTAAAGTAAATAAATTGTTCCGTTATTTGCAGCATAAATAAGTAAAATAATAAATTTAAATAAAAATAAAATATGGGATTTTTTAATTTTTTAGGAGGAGGTAGCGATACCAATGTAGTAAAAGAATATTTAGAAAAAGGAGCGGTTGTTTTAGATGTTAGAACACCAGCAGAATGGGCAGAAGGACAAGTAGAAGGTTCTAAATTAATAACGCTAAACGATGTGCCTCAAAGTGTTAATAAAATTAAAGCTTGGAACAAGCCAGTAGTAGTTGTTTGTAGAAGTGGCGGTAGAGCAGGAACTGCTTTAAATTATTTAACACAAGCAGGAATTGATGCAATTAATGGAGGTGCTTGGCAAAATGCAGCAATATAACAATACACAAGATTTCTAAATTATTTGAGATTTTGCGTTTTTCATAATAAATTTAATGCAAACCTACGAAGTAAAACTTTGTAGGTTTTTTGTTTTTAAAATCGAATAATATCATTTAAATATTAAATTGCGCTATAAATTATTTATCATTTCACGTTTTACTGCACTTTAAATTTAAACTATAGCTATGTTATGCTTGAAATTTCAAGATTGTAAAACATAAAAATAGTTCAAATCTATTTAGCGCATTTTGACGTTGAATTGGTATTAGAGTGGAGTTGAGAACGTCTATATAATAAATTTACTCCTCCAACAGATCATTAATAGCATCTAAATTAGGAGTTAACACCACTTCAATTCTACGGTTTTTAGCTTTTCCATTAGTCGTAGCATTATTACCAATAGGAAGATATTTTCCTCTTCCAGCAGCAATAATATTTTTTGGATTTACTTGGTTATTCACTAAAATACGAACGATAGCAGTTGCACGTTTGGTAGATAAATCCCAATTATCAGAAATAGTACCATTTCCGCCATACGGAACATTATCTGTATGTCCTTCGATAAGTACTTCAATATCGCTATTTTGTTTTAAAACTTTGGCAAGTTGTACAACAGCAGTCTTACCTTGACTGCCAACTGCCCAACTACCAGAACCGAACAGTAATTTATTTTCCATCGAAACATACACTTTTCCGTTTTTACGATGTACCGTTAAACCTTTACCTTCAAAATTTTGTAATGCGTTAGAAACAGCATTTTTTAAAGCGAGCATTTTTGCTTCTTTGGCAGCGATTAAATTTTCTAATTGTTGAATTCGTTCGGAACGTGCCGCTAATTTTTGTTGTAAATTTTCCAAACGTGTATTTTCGGCAATTAAAGCAGTTTCTTTTTCGTTTAATTGTTGTGATAAGGCTAAAATTTCTTTTGCTTTTGCATCTAGTTGTGAAGCACTACTTTGAGATAATTCATTATAAGAATCTTCCAATTTTTTCTTTTTTGCTTCCAAAGCAACCACATCGTCTACTAATGTTGCTTTTGCAGTCGACAAACTATCAATACTAGCTTTTAATTTTTTATTGGCATTTTCTAAATCTTTTGTAGTAGAAAATAAATCGTCATTTTCGCCAACTAAATCTTGATTTCTATTTTTAAGATTGGTGTATTTAGCATCCAATTCTTCGTATAATTTTTTAGAGACACAAGAGGAAATACTTGCAATTACAATAAGGATTACGATTAATTTTTTCATGTTATTTTTATTTTAATATTGTTTTATTCAATTTCTACGACTACTGGACAATGGTCCGAATGTTTTGCTTCTTGTAAAATATATGCTCTTTGCAATCTGCTTTTTAAAGGTTCGCTCGTTAAACAATAATCCAATCGCCAACCTTTATTATTATTTCTTGCGTTTGCACGATAACTCCACCAACTATATTGATGTGGTTCTTGGTTAAAATAACGGAAACTATCTATAAATCCGTTATGCATAAAAGTATCGATCCAAAGACGTTCTTCTGGTAAAAATCCAGAAGTATTTTTTAATCCTTTTGGATTGTGAATATCAATTGCTTCATGACAGATATTATAATCGCCACAGATAACTAAATTTGGAATGTCTTTTTTTAGTTTGTTTATATACTCTTGAAAATCATCCATAAATTGGAATTTGGTTTCTAAACGCAAAGCATTTGTTCCTGATGGAAGGTACAAACTTATTATCGAAACCGTATCAAAATCTGCACGTAGTACACGACCTTCATTATCAGCCAAATCAATTCCAGTTTCAAATTCGACATGATTTGGCTTGGTTTTCGATAAAATTGCCGTACCACTATATCCTTTTTTTTGTGCAGAATGCCAGTAATGGTATTTATAACCTGCATCTTCAAATGGACTTAAATCCAATTGCTCTTTATTCGCTTTTATTTCTTGCAAACAAATTACATCTGGATTAGTAACTTTTAACCAATCGATAAAACCTTTTCTAATTGCAGCTCTAATTCCGTTTACATTATAGGATATTATTTTCATTTTTTTATTCTTTATGTTAACTAAACTTAATAATACGATGATTTTCAGGCATTGTATTACATGTTATTTTCATAAGTAGCTCTCAAGTTTTTTCGCATTACTTTACTAGAAGCGGTTCTTGGTAAAATAGCTATTTTTATCAAATTAGTTACTTTAAATAACGGATTTAATTGCTTTCTTATTACATTTTTACACATTTTTAATCGTTCTTCTTCTGTAAATTCAGTTGTTTTTTCGACATAATAAACCACTAAGATGCTTGGACCTCCTCCTTTTGGAGAAACTGCTATGGCAGCAGACTCTTTTATAAAATCTAGTTTATTAATTACGGTTTCTATTTGAATAGAACTTACTTTAATTCCGCCAAGATTCATCGCATCGTCTGTTCTACCTTGCGCTTTATAATAATTATTAGCTAAAGTGTCTAATTGGTCGCCATGTCTTCGCAGTACTTGTCCTTTATAGGTTGGAGTTCCTTCAAAGTATACTTTGTAATGATCTCTATTTAGTAACGTATTAGATAATCCCATAATTGGAGGTATTAAAAACAGTTCTCCACGATTACTAGGTTTATTATTTTCATCTAACAAAACAAACTCTGTACCTAAGGCTTGGGTAGAAAAAATACTTGCTATATTTGGTTGTACGATAGTACTTGTTACATAGCCTCCACCAATTTCTGTTCCACCACAATACTCAATAATTGGTTTGTTGTTTGCGAGTTTAGAAAGGTAAGTATATTCTTCGGCATTAGATACTTCGCCAGTTGAGCTAAAACATTTTATTGTATTCCAATCTAGACCTTCCATACATTTAGAGTTTTTCCAATGTTTTACAATACTTGGTACTAATCCAAGCATGGTAACTTTGGCATCTCTTACAAATTCTCCAAATTCTTTTCCTATTGGTGCTCCATAATACAATGCTATACTTGCTTTATTGATCAGCGCAGCAAATACGAGCCACGGACCCATCATCCAACCTAAATTTGTAGGCCAACAAACCACATCATTTTTATGAATATCGTGGTGATAATAACCATCAGACGCTCCTTTTATTGGTGTGGTATGGTTCCAAGGAATTGCTTTTGGTTCGCCTGTCGTTCCAGAGGAAAATAAAATGGTAATGACCTCTTCTGGACTTTGAATTACACTTTTAAATTGGTTGTGTTCTACTAAAAAATCGTTCCAATAAACATCTTCGTTTCGCAGTTTTATTTCTTGGTTTTTATCATTTACTTTAATCGCTACAATTTTTTTAGCTTTAGCAGCAACTACTTTATCGTATAATGGTAATTTTTTTCCTGCTCTTAATTGCACGTCTTGTGTAAAAACAACTTTCGGATTTGCTATTTTAAGTCTTACAGCAATTTCGTTTGGTGTAAAACTATCTGCTATGGTTACTATCGGATTTCCTGCTTTAATTCCTGCAAGATATATGGCAACAGCTTCTAATGTCATTGGCATATCAATAGCAATTGCATCTCCTTTTTCTATTCCTAGATTTCGAAGGCTATTCGCTATTTGATTTACTAAATTCTGGAGTTCTTTTTGTGTTATTTTTTGAATAGACTCTCCTTCTTTTTGAAAGATTACTGCTGTTGCATCATCTTTATTTTGAAAACAAGAATCGATACAATTTAGTTGTGCATTTGGCAACCAATTTGGTTGTTCTACACCCTTAGACACATCGTATATTTTTGTGTATTTTTTATCAAAATTAATGCCTAAATTTTCTATGGTTTCTCGCCAAAAATCTTCTTTATTTGTTACAGACCATTTCCAAAAATCTATATAATTTACAAATTGATGTTTTTGCATCATTTTATAAATATTACTTTGTTTTATAATTTCATTGGTTGGTTTCCAAAGGATTTGCATAGTTTTGATTTAATAGAAATTGAAATACTCTTAAGTTATTCATCAAAATTTTCTTCTTCGTCTGTAGATTTTATTTCCTTTTCATTTGTAGGATCTTCATCTTCATTAGTTGGATTTTCATCTGCCTTATCACAATCCAATTCAATAGACATATTTGCAGGTCTTGGAAAAGCAGATTTACTTACATTTAAAGTTTTATCTGCATACATTTTTTTGTAATACAACGCCCAAATTGGTAATGCCATTGAAGCACCTTGACCTCTTGTAATATCTGGAAAATGAACCGATCTATCTTCGCCACCAACCCAAACTCCTGTTGCTAAATTTGGTACCATTCCCATAAACCATCCATCAGATTGGTTTTGGGTTGTTCCTGTTTTTCCAGCAATCGGATTTGTAAATCCATAAGGGCTTCCTGTTACTACTTTTACAGGATGTTTACTTGTCCCTCTCAAACGAATTCCTGATCCTGCTTGTGTTACTCCTTCCATTAGGTTTAAAATAGCATAAGCAGATTCTTTACTCATTACTTCTCTTGTTTTTGGAGAAAAACTTTCTAGTACAGTACCATTTTTATCTTCAATACGCAAAATCATGATTGGTTTAATATACATTCCTTTATTTACAAAAGTGCTTAATGCACCAATCATTTCGTAAATAGATAAGTCTACTGCACCAAGTGCAATGGATGGATTTGCAGTTAAGTTTTTATTTTCAATTCCTAAATTTCGTGCTAATTTTACCACATTAGAAGGAGAAACTTTGTCTATTAGTCGTGCAGATACGACATTTATAGAATTTGCCAATGCGTTTTTCATGGTACGTGATTCTCCATATTTTTTTCCAGAATTTGCTGGTGCCCATTCTTTAGGAATTCCAAACCTACCTTTTGGCATTATAAAAGGAGTATTTTCTATTTTTCTACATGGCGAATATTTTAATTGATTAATCGCTGTGGCATAGACAAATGGTTTAAATGTAGAGCCTACTTGTCTTTTTTGTTGCTTTACAGCATCGTATTTAAAATATTTGTGATTAATTCCTCCAACCCATGCTTTTACATGTCCAGTTTGTGGTTCAACCGACATTATTCCTGTTCTTAAAAATGATTTAAAATATTTTATAGAATCGTAAGGTGTCATAATCGTATCTTTTTCTCCTTTCCATGAAAAAACTTTCATTTTTGTTTTTTCGTAAAACGAAGCAATTATTTTCTTTTCGGAAACACCATCATTTTTCATTTGATGCCAACGATTTGAAGTTTTCATTGCTCTACGCATTAATTTATCAATTTCGCTCATAGTCATGTCGTTACTAAAAGGTATTTTTTTATTTTTCTTTCTAGTTTTTTGATATTTATTAAACTCTTTTTGCAAGTTAGCCATGTGTTGTTCCATTGCTTCTTCTGCATATTTTTGCATGCGTGAATCTATAGATACATAAATTTTTAATCCGCCTCTATGTAAATCGTATAAGGTACCATCTTGTTTCGGATTATTTTTTATCCAATTTTTCATAAATTTTCGAAGGTATTCTCTAAAATAGGTTGCCATTCCATCGTTAGTATCTTCTGGCGAAAAATTTAATACAGTTGGTAATTTTTGTAAGGAATCTTTGACCTTAGTGGTCAATTTCCCATATTTTTCCATTTGTTTTAAAACTTGATTTCTTCTTAGTAAAGCTTTTTTTGCAGACTTTTCTCTTTTTGGATTGTATTGTCTTGGATTTTTAAGCATGGCTACTATTGCGGCAGATTCTTCTTGTTTTAAATCTTTTGGTTCTTTTCCGAAATAGATTCTGGCAGCAGATCGAATTCCAATAGCATTGTATAAAAAATCCATTTTATTCAAATACATTGCAATAATCTCTTCTTTGGTATATTGTCTTTCTAAACGAATTGCAATAATCCATTCTTTTAATTTTTGAAGTAATCTGTTTATTATATTTCCTCTCTTATTGTGAAATAATAGTTTTGCCAACTGTTGCGTAATAGTACTAGCACCACCTTTAGACCCTAAAAATACTACAGCCCTAATAGTACCTCTTACATCAATTCCAGAATGTTCGTAAAAACGAGCATCTTCGGTTGCTATTAATGCTTGTACTAAGTTTTTGGGTAAGTCTTTAAACTTTACTGGCGTTCTATTTTCTTTAAAATATTTTCCAATAGTTTTTCCATCTTCTGAAATTACTTGAGAAGCCAAATCGTTTTGCGGGTTTTCTAATTGCTCAAAGGTTGGTAGTTTTCCAAAAACACCTAATGAGGTTAAGAAAAATAACAGAAATATAAAGGCTATTCCTGCAAGAAAAATTCTCCAAATCCATTTGATAATTTTAGTATTAGTTTTCATTATATTTATTTTTATGACAGAAGTCAAAAGTAGTGTTTAAACTAAATTTTAGGCCGTTTATTTATTATTTGTAAGCATCCATTTACCATTCGTTACTTTTTAGCTATTTTTTCTATTTGAATACCAACATCTGTAATTCCTTTTAGTTGTAAAATACCATTTTCTTTACCATTTTTTCGCATTGCTTGTTGTATGTGAAAACGGTATTTTCCCTTTACAGGAAAAGTTGTATTTGTTCTAAATTCTAATTTATTTTCTTTAATATCTGTAATTCCAGTACCTAAGAAATACCCTTTTTCATCGGTCATTTTATATTCTAATGTGTCTGTAATTTTTGTATTGTTTGGAAAATCGACACCAACAATTAAAAAGAGGTTATTAAAATTATAATTTTTATTATTTCTCAAGTTTACATAAATGGCGTTTTGTGAAATAGTATCTATTGCATTAAATGTAAATTTTACAATAGTATCTTTGTGCCATGCCTCATTAGAAATACTTTTATATTCGCTAAAAACAACATCTTTAGCACAAGAACTAAATACGATAAAAACTACAAATAGGACGATGTGTTTATGCATTTTTAGTTGGTTTGTTCTTTGAATTATTCGATTTATTTTGTGGTGTTTTATTATTTGTATTTGGTCTTTTTTTTCTTTTCTGGTTTGGGTTTATTTTTTTCTTTTCTGGATTCGGATTTGATTTATTCGTGTTTTGATTTTGTTTATTGTTTGGTACTTGCTTATTGTTTGTATTTTTTGATTTGGCAGTAACTTTTTTTCGTTTATTTTTTTTTCTTCGTTTCTTTTTTGGTCTATCAAAACGTGTTAAACTATCTTGACCAACCACATTTGCAAAAATGTCTTTTTTAGGTTCTTCAACAATTAATTCTTCGGAGTATTCTTCTAAGCTAATTGCTTTTTTCTTTTCTACATTTAAGGCAATAATTTCATTAGCTTGTACTGTGGTTAATTTATGCCAATGCATTGGATTTTCTTTATAAGCATACCAAACCCAACCATTAAAGATATCCATTTTTTGAAAAACAGCAGTTCCTTCATTAGTTTGTAACCAAGTATTTGTGTTTGGAAACCCTTTTAAAGCATCTACATAAGAGTCTAATTCATAATTTAGACAACATTTTAATTTACCACATTGTCCAGATAATTTTTGAGGATTTAAGGACAGTTGTTGGTATCGTGCAGCGTTAGTACTTACTCCTCTAAAGTCTGTTAACCATGTAGAACAACACAATTCCCTACCGCAAGAACCAATTCCTCCAAGACGAGCTGCTTCTTGACGCAAACCAACTTGTTTCATTTCGATACGAATATTAAAAGTAGAAGCCATTTCTCTAATTAACATTCTAAAATCTACTCTTTCGTCTGCAGTATAATAAAATGTTGCTTTTTTTCCATCACCTTGAAATTCTACATCGCTTAATTTCATTTTTAATCCTAATCTAGATATAATTAAACGTGCTTTTCGCTGAATTTCTTGTTCTTTATCTCTAGATTTTTTCCAGATATCGATATCTTTTTGTGAGGCAATTCGATATATTTGTTTTATAACCTCACTATCCATTTTTACTTTTTTCCGTTTCATTTGTACTTTGACCAATTCTCCTTTTAGAGTAATTACGCCAATATCGTGTCCAGAGGTGCATTCTACTGCAACCGCTTCGCCAATGGTTAAGGATAAGTTTTTTGTATTTTTAAAAAAAGATTTTCTTCCATTTTTAAATCGGATTTCTACATGATCGAACTGTTTTTGATGTCCAGGCAATGTCATGTTTGACAGCCAATCAAAAACGGTTAATTTATTACAACCTCCAGATGCACATGTTCCATTATTTTTGCATCCTTTTGGTGATTTATCGGTATCTGTAGCACAACTTGTACAGCTCATATTTTTTATTCTTTAATTTTTATTCTTAAAATCCCATTGCTTTTTTTACTCTATATTTTTAGAAATTATAAAAGAAAAAAAGACTTCATTTCTACATTTAATTTAATCTGTAAATATATAGAATTAACCGTGAAATTAAAAATTTAATTTTTGATGGCAGGGCAAACGCTCTAAAAATATTTTTATTCCAATAATAATTATTAAAAAAGAGTATCTAATCTAGGTAGACTTTATAGAAAAATAATTTATAGCGTATTTTGATGTTGAGTTAGTATAAGTTATAAGTTTAGGCTTCGTAAGCCTTCATAAACAACTACACTAACAGCATTTGCAAGGTTTATACTCCTTATATGTGTACTAAATAACGGAATTTTATATAGTTTATCTGTATTTTTTTCTGTAATGTTTTTTGGTAATCCTACCGACTCTTTCCCAAAAATTAAAAATAAATCTTCTTCGAAATTAATAGACCAATATTTTTTTATTCCATGACTGGATAAATAGACCATTTTTTTAGAAGCGTTTTTAGTATAAAAATCATCTATATCTTCATAAATATGTAAAGAAATGTGTTTCCAATAATCGAGTCCAGCTCTTTTTAATCTTTTGTCAGTCAATTCAAAACCAAAAGGTTTAACTAAATGTAAATTGGAGCCAGTTGCCAAACTTAACCTACCAATATTTCCAGTATTTGTGTGTATTTCTGGCTCTATTAAAACGATGTTGTATGCCATTTAATGACTAAATTTAAGTGTTGTATTAATTTCTTTTATTTCGAGTATAGTTTTTCTTCCAAAGACAAGAGCATTATTATTGGTAATATGTCCAGCATTAAAATTAAAACAAACAGGAAAATTATATTCCGAAACAAGGTCTAAGATAATCTCTTCTATCGACATTCCAAAATTGGGGTTATTTTTAGGAATATTACTAAAAGCACCGAGAATTAATCCGTTACAGTTTTTAAAATAACCATTGAGTTTTAGACTTTGTAACATTCTATCAATTCGATATTTATATTCGCCAATTTCTTCGATAAAGAGTATTTTATTTTTGGTTTTTATGCTGTATTCTGTTCCTAATAAACTACTCATTAAAGATAAATTTCCACCAATTAATTGTCCTTTTGCAATGCCTTTTTTATTGTTTTTATTGGATTTTATTTTGTAAGATAATTCTTCTCCAAACAGTAGTTTTCTTAAACTTTCTACGGCAGATTTACTTTCTAATATAGATGTTGTACTTGTTGGCATTATTGCATGAATACTCTCTAAATTTAATCGATCTATTGCATGATGGAATACGGTAATATCGGAATAGCCAATAATCCATTTCGGATTTTTTTGAAAGTTACTAAAATCTAATTTATCCACGATACGAACACTTCCATAACCACCTCTTGCGCACCAAATAGCTTTTATATCTTCTGCCTCTAAAAAATACTGAAAATCTGCCGTTCGATTCGTATCCGTTCCTGCAAAATGATGGTGTTTTTTGTAAAGGTGTTTTCCAAATTTTACGTGTAATCCCCAACGTTCTAAAAGTAATATTGCAGCTTTTAAATTTTCGTTATTTTTAACAAATCCAGCAGGAGCAATAATACCGATACAATCTCCTTTTTTTAATTTTTTCACTATTATTTGTTTATTTTTCGCTAAATTAGTGCAAAATTAGGTTATTTGTTCCAAGTTTTTTTCTTCTTTTTAAGAAAAAATTATTGTAAATAAATAAATTTTCTATTTTTTCGTTACTATTTTAAACTAACAAATTATGCCATGTAATTCAGGAACTTTAGCAACATATATTCCAACCACTCAAAACCCTTGGAATAAGAATAGAGTACAGCATTTTTATAGAAGACTTGGTTTTGGAGCAACAGATGCAAATATTGCTTCTGCCCTTGCTTTAACGCCATCTACATTTGTAGAGAATAAAATTAACGATGTTATAAATCTCGGAGTAAGCACTCCAACTTCATGGGAAAGCATGACGTATGGCGAGTATACAGATCCAGACAATGAAATTCCATTGCAGCATCAAGAGTTGTTTATTAATTTTGAACACGACATGATTTCGCAATCTTTGCGAGGTCGTTTTACTTTATTTTGGTCGAATCATTTTGTAACAAGGTTAGAAGATTATTGGTGTCCATCGTGGATGCATAATTACTATAAAACGTTGCAGCAATATGCTTTTGGAAATTTTAAAGAATTTGTTAGAGCAATAGGAGTTACTCCAGCGATGATTGTTTTTTTAAACAGTTATGAAAATACAGCAACTTCTCCAAACGAAAATTACGCGAGAGAATTATACGAACTATTTACTTTAGGTGTAAATAACAATTATACACAAACCGATATTGTAGAAACAGCAAAAGCACTTACAGGTTATACAGGTTATACAGAATATTGTGCACCAATTACATTTAATAGTAATGATTTTGATACAGGTTCAAAAACCATTTTTGGTCAGACAGGAAATTGGGGATACGACGATGTTATCGATATTTTATTTCAAGAAAGAGCTTCCGAAATTGCAAATTATATTTGCGGCAAGTTGTATGCGTATTTTATTTCTCCAGAAATAGATACTGCTATTGTTTCTCAATTGGCAATCACTTTTATTACCAATAATTTTGAATTAACTCCTGTTTACAAACAACTTTTTAAAAGCGAACACTTTTTTGATAATGAAGCAATAGGTGTTGCAATTAAAAGTCCGTATGATATGTTTAATGCTTTTGTAAATGAATCGATATCGAATATTGACGATGATTTTTTATTAAATATTATTTGGTATAATGGAGAGATTGGACAAGAGATGTTTGGACCTATTGATGTGGCAGGATGGCAAGGAAATCACGATTGGATAAACTCAAGTACACTTGTAGGTAGATGGCAACTTATAGAGTGGTATTTGTGGCGAATTTGGGATACCAATAGAGAAGCCTTACGAACATTTGCTGTATCGTTGGCTGGTACAAGTACAGACCCTTTCGAGATTGCTAAAATTATTGTAGATCATTTATTACCAAATGGTTTACAAACTCTTGCAGATTATGTTATTGCAAGAGATGTTTTAAAAGATCAAGTTCCACAAAATTATTACGATAATAATTTATGGAATTTACAATGGGACTCTGCTCCATACCAAGTTTTGGTATTGTTATTTCATATTTCTAAGTTACCAGAATTTCAATTAAAATAAAATCGTATGTGTCAAGATAAAAAAACAGAAAAAAACAGTTTAGGTAAAAATCACGATAAAGAACATGCGGTTTGGAACAGGCGTTCGTTTTTACAAGCCCTAGGTTTAGCAGGTACAGGCTCTATGGTTCTTGGAAAGTTACCAGTTTCGGCAGCAACACATACACCGCTAAGTGCAGCTCTAAGTATGGCAGAAACAGATAGAGTACTTGTAATTGTTAGATTAAAAGGAGGAAATGATGGTTTAAATACAGTAATCCCTAATTACGATTATAGCACTTATGCTAATTTAAGACCAACAATTAAAATTAACAATACAGATTCATTTGCGCTTTCTAACGAATTTAGAATGCCTAGTTATATGAATGCATTACAACCTATTTGGAGCGCTGGAAAAATGAAGGTTGTACATGGTGTTGGATATCCAAACCAAAATTTATCCCATTTTAGTTCTGCCGATCTTTGGTCATCTGCGGCAGATAATGGAAATCCAGTGCAAACTGGTGTATTTGGAAGGTATTTTGAAGATATTTATCCAGATTATTTGGTAAATCCACCAACAATTCCACCAGCAATTCAGATTGGAAGTTTAAGTAATTTATTATTTACTGGCGATAATGCAGGTTATGCATTTTCGGTTGCAAATCCATCACAATTAGCACAAATTGCCGAAAGCGGAACTGCTTTTGATATGCAAAATTTACCTGCATGTGATTATGGTACGCAGTTAGGTTTTATGCGAAGTGTAACTAATTCAACGTATGCTTATGCAGGAGTTATTAATACTGCTTATGATGCTTCGGTTGCAAATACAGCTTATGCAGATAATAATATTTCTAAGCAGTTGGCTATTGTTGCTCGTTTAATTAAAGGAAACTTAGGAACAAAAGTGTATATGGTTACTTTAGATGGTTTTGACACACATGCAAACCAACTTGTAACACATTCACTTTTAATGAATAATTTAACGACAGCTATCTCTAATTTTTACAATGATTTGGCTACGGTAAATAAAGATTCGGATGTTCTTGCGATGACCATTTCGGAGTTTGGTCGTAGAGCAGAAGAAAATGCATCTAATGGTACCGATCACGGTTCTGCATCTCCAATGCTATTATTTGGCGAAGGTCTTAATGGTAATGGTTTTGTAGGAAACCATCCAGATTTAAGTAATTTGGATGCTATTGGAAATATACAATTTACAACAGATTTTAGAGATATTTACGCTTCCATTTTAGAAGATTGGCTTTGTATAGATCCAACTACTGTAGATACGACGTTATTAAATTCGTACACTAGAGCTAATTTAGGTTTGGTTTGTTCAAGTACGGTAACGATTCCAGATTATGAATTAGACGCAGCTTTAAAACACAGACCAGTTTATATGAACGATACTGTTTTTGTAGCGATTGATTTGGCAACTGCCATGCATATAAAAGTAGAGTTGATAAATGTTTTAGGTCAAAATTTAGGTATCATCCATAACGAAAGACATTTGGCAGGAAGTTATAGAATTGATTTGAATCCGAACAAAGCAAGATATACTGCTGGACAATATATTTACCGAATTATTGCTAATGATAAAGCATATAGCAAATCGGTTGTTTTTGTGAAATAGAGTGATAGAGAACTATTAAACGGAGTTCGACTAAGATTTCTATTTATAGAAATTAAATAATACCAACTCAACATCAAAAAGCGCTATAAATTATTTTATCTTTTCACGTTTTACTGCACTTTAAATTTAAACCATAACTATGCTATGCTTGAAATATAAGGGGGAAAAAGCCCCTTTTTTCAATTTTAACACTTCATTAAACAATTTACGTAAAATACTGTTTATCAACAATAAAAAATTGAATTTATACAAAATAATACAATTATTTAGAGGTGTGATTATTTATATTAAACAATATTTACAGAACTATTCTTGTTATATTAACCTTAGTAGGACTCAGGTTAGTAATGAGAAAAAAATCTTTTTCTTACAAAAAAACAAAAAAATTGAAACCATGTTGACATACTGTTGTCACTTGTCCCTTTTAATTTTGCATTATAAATAATTTATTAACGTTTAAAAACCAAAAAAATGGCAGCAAAAACAAAACCGATCAAAACAGATTTATTCAAATTTGTAACATTACGAACACCACAATTAATTAACGAACAAAAGAAAGATGTAGGCTTTATATTTCATAAAAAAGAAATATCAGACCAAAGTAAATTCTTACAAGAAGCAATAACAGTAAAAGAGCTTAAAACTGCAAGAGAAATAGTTAATGCAGCAGTAAAAGAATTTGTTCCGTTAACAAAGATGATGGAAGTAAAAGCAATTAATAAAGACATGTATAATTTTTCATCTTGGTTAATGAATAACCGAAATGTAATTATAAAAGAAGAAGCAAAAGAAAAAATAAATGTAATTGCAAAACTAACATTAACAAAAGAAGAAGAAAATTTATTATGGGATAATCTATATTATCAAGTATTAACACGAAAATCATCCTATGTAAGACAAGCGTGTATACAAATGCTAATAGCACATAATTTTATAACAAAAATAGACAATTACGATAGTAAAAAAATAGATACTTTAGAAGAAGAATATTTAAACACACTAGCAAAGGCAAAAGTAGTTATAGACAAATCGTTTACAAAAGAAGAAAAAAAACGATTAAAGAATAAAATAGTAAGCCAAAGTGCATTAAAAAAACTTAAAAAAGACACAAAAAAGCATTATTATAAAAAAAATATAGAAACATATCAGTTCGCTTTAAATGAAATTACTAATTTAGAATACAAGTATACAAAAGCCTATACAAAAGCACTTAAAGAAGCAGATGAAAATCATAAAAATGAAGTAGAAGTATTAATTAAAGAAGCAAAACTAGAAGCTCAGTCGTTACAAGAAGAAGAAAATGTAACAGCAGCAAAGACAAGTGTAACACCAAAAATTATTCCATTAGATGTAGAATTACCAAAATTTGAATTTGAATTTGAAAGTCATTTCTCTAAGGCAAATAAAACGGAATTGAGTAATGCAACTAAAAATATATTAGTAGCACACAATATTACCGAAGAAGTATCCATAGAAGAAGCAAAACTAAGTTTACAAGATCGAATTAGTTATTATACAAACAAATTAGGAGCATTAATTAAAACGAAAACCAAAAATGTTTTTATAAATGGTGTAAAAGTACCAAAAGGAACAAGTACATTAAATCCATACTGTTATATAGCTAAAATAGTAAAATCGGCAACGATAGATCCTGTAGAAGAGGGAGATACAGATAATGATGCAGGTTTAGGAAATCTAACAGATCCATTTATAGAAGATTTAGATATAAATAATTCACACAGTTCAAATAATGCTAATTATCCAACATTACAAAGAATTCGTAGAATTAATAATCTAATCTATAAAATTAACTTAGGAAGTGCAAATGCAGCGGTAACATCACAAACACATACCTTAACCGTAAATCATCCAACGGCAAATACCTATGCAATTACAGAAACGCAAGTAGAGTTAATCGGCTTAAATAATGGCGAATTAACCATAAATTTATTTCCAAACCACAATTTGTTATTTCTTATTGGAAGTACATTAAATCTAACAGGACAATTTACATTAAGTGACGGAACGATATTAAATTATAATGTAAATATAGATCTAAATATAAAAATAGCAACAGGATGTATAAATGTAGGATCTGGAGGAAATGACGACGATTCAGACGATGGAAATACAGGAACATCAGGATCAGATCAAAATCCAGCAGATGTAGATGTTAATTTATATGGAATAGGAAAAATTGGCGTAGCAGATTTTAGAAAAGTAGAACAAGAAGTATGTTGTTATGTCGCAGGAGAAGTATCGCATATAGAAAATGTGTTAGCAAGAGAATTTAAAAAACGAGAAACTCGAAGTTTACTAAGTTCGGAATCAACAACAGAAACCACATCAGAAACAGAAGTAGAAAACTTAACGGATACAACCACAACAGAACGTAATGAATTACAATCCGAAGTGTCAAAAGTATTAAATGAAGATAAATCAGAAAATTATGGTGTAAACGCAGAAGTACATGGAGGAAATAGTATGTTCGGATTTTCAGTAAGTGGACATGCAGATTTCGCAAATTCATCCTCAAGTTCACAATCCAATACACAAGCACAAACCTATGCGCAAGAAATAACCGAAAGAGCCTTAGAACGTGTAGTATCTAAAACCAGTAAAAAACAAACATCGAGAATATTAAAAGAGTTCGAAGAAGTAAACCAACATGGATTTGATAATCGAAAAGGAACAGAACATGTATCAGGAGTATATCGATGGATAGATATAATTTACAAAAACCAGTTAGTAAACTATGGAAAAAGATTGATGTATGAGTTTATGGTACCAGAACCAGCACGGTTTTTTAAAGAAGCAATAAACATAAAAGGTTCAGGAAATGTCGATTTTATAGAAGTAGACGAACCAATACATCCATCAAAAATAGAAGATTATAGCATTAGTAATGCAACAGAACTAAATGAGAATAATTATTTACAACTCGCTTCCGCTTATGGTGTCGAAATAAAAACAAGACCAAGTAATACAATCTATATTGGGAGTTCTTTTTCATATAAAACACCAGAAACACAAGGTCCAGAATGGGACGAAACTGCATCAGGAAATGAAAATATTAGAATACCAAAAGGCTATATAACTAAAAAAGGAAAAGTGAGACATAAATTTTCATCCGAAGCACCTTGGGGAGCACACGACCAAGCATTACTTGGTAGTAAAGATATGAACCTTTCATTAAATTCTATTTACTATGTTGCTATCGATACCTTTAAAGAAAGTATACCATTCTCTTATTCAAATTTAGGACATCATACAGGAAATATAACCGTAAGTATAGAATGCGAATTAACTCTTGAAGGAGAAAAACAATGGCAAAATGAAACCTATAAGGCAATATTAGATGGTTATTACGAACAAGTAGAAAAATACAATAACTATTTAGCAATAAAAGGAATCACAGGAAATAATGAAAAGATAACATTCTCAAACTCATTCAACAGAATACTAGAAAAAAGAGAAATCCAACGAATTTGTATAGAAATGTTAGCAACACCTTATGGAAATCCTATCGGACAAGATAATTATGTTGTAAAAGATAATGAAGCAGATGTAGTAAATCAAAATGCAAATTTCGAAAACCATGCAGCACATGTCAAGTTTTTTGAACAAGCGTTCGATTGGGATATTATGGCATATAAATTCTATAATTATTTTTGGGCAAATAAAGACAAATGGGTAAGCTTATTTCAAGAAACAAGTAATGCAGATCCAATATTCCAAGCCTTTTTACAAAGCGGAATGGCAAGAGTAATAGTACCAGTAAGACCAGGTTTTGAAGATGCAGTAACTTACTATATCGAAACAGGAGATATTTGGAACGGAGGAGATTTAGTAATAGACCAAGAAAATGATCTCTATATCTCTATAGCAGATGAAATGCAAAGTACGGAAGGTGCAGTAGAAAAAGAATGGGAAACCAGAATGCCAACTGCTTTAACCATGATACAGAAAGATACCGTAGGATTGCAAGAAACAGGTTTACCATGTTGTAACGATGGTGGTTTAAAATCCGAAGAAAAACCAATTCAAGGTTTACAAGCTTTAATAGGAGGAGATCAACCAATAGAGGAAATTATAACTCCAAAGTAAAAATCTAAAGTTTAACCAAGCATCTCAGAGTAAACAACTTTGAGGTGCTAATAAAAAATATACTATGCCAAATATAGATACTCTTTTTGCTGAATTTGATACCGCTTTTGAAGAAGGGGTTTCCTTAGAATATCATCCGCCAGAAACTAACTGTGGCGAATTTGTAAATGAATTTTATGGAAGAGACCAAAAAGAAAGTATCGATTATAAATCCTTAGTTAGGTTTATACACGATACTAGAAGAAATAAGAAGTTAAGTTTTAATTATAACAATTATAAAAGAAGTAGCAAAACCTACATTGGTAGAGAGGATTTTGAAGAATATACAATTAAGAATCCCATTTTGTTTTCATATAAGAACGAGAATAATATTATTAATAAAACAGCTATTTCAGGAATACTTAATAAAAGAAATTGCCAATTAGAAGGTAGTTATGGATATATTCTAAATTTTAATGTCGAAGACAGAAGGTTGGAAGCCAAAGTCCAATTTTATTACAAAGACACTAAAAGTTTTAGAAAAGATATTTCAAGAACACCTGCAAAAAATGATTTTACTATCGATAAAAAATATGTTGCAATAGAATTGACATCCTATAATTTAATAGATTACGTTTACTTAATAAAAGAAATTCAAGGAAACACAAGTTTTAATAAAATTAAAACAGCAATTACTAAGGAGTTTGTAACATTATTAAAGAAAACCACAAGCAACTCAGAAATTAACTTTTTATATAAGAAAGCACCAGATTTTGTGCTAAGGGACTTAAAAAATCATTTTGATATAAAAACGTTTTTCACACATTTAACTGCTTTAACTAAGTATGATACTAAAGGAATATTCTCTGGTTTTAAAGATAGTAGCAATGCAATTATTAATTTATTTAAAGCAGTTGGGAACTCCAAAGAACTATTCCAAGAATTTAGAGATAATCCAAAGTTACTTAAAGAAATCTATTACAATTTAGATGGAAGTTCTATCATAAAAGAAAAAGAAAATGATTTATCTATTAGAAACCGAACACTATTAAGTAATTTTTTATTGACACTATGTTATCAAAATAAACTAGATGGTTTAGATTATAGAGACACTACATTTTTTATTGGAAAAAATTATAAATTTAATAGTAATCTTAGTAATGATAAAGAAAGTGAAACCTATTTTTTACAGCAATTAAAAGGGCATACAACTACAGTTACAAAAACCTTTGCAACAGCAGATCATAAACAAACGCAGCGTTATGAGGTAGAAGAAACAAAGTTTAAAAAAGAAAATGAAGGTGCATATTACAAACCGTTTGATATTGTTTATCTTATAGACGCAGATTCAAAAGACCAAACACCTTATCCAGTACCAGCAATTTTTATCAAATCCATATCCGACGAAGCAGAGTGGAAAGATATAAACCAGTCAATAAGAATAGGAGCAGATATTTTGGCAATAGTATTAGGTGTATTAACCTTAGGAGCTTCAAGTCCATTACTATTAGCATTAGCAGCAGCAGATATAGCATTAGCAACTACGGATATATTAGTTGCAGTATCCGAAGATGCACTAATGAAAACAGATGATGGTAGGCAGTTTTTAGAAAATTGGAATAAAGTATCTTTAGGTTTAGGTATAATAACCGCAGGACCAGTAGCAATAAACGCATTTAGGAAAACATTTACAACAGGAGCAAGACTATTGGCTAAGGCTACAGTAGCAAGTACACAAAAATTCTTACGAACAGCCATGTTAAAGCTAATTTTAGAAGTAAACATTGCTAATTTCACAAAAAACACCATTAGAATAATACCTTATGAAGAGGTTAGTAGAATTACAAAAGTATCAACGACCTTTAAATTTACGAAACTTCAAAAAATTGGCGTTATATTTGTGGAAGGTGAAACACAAGTTGCCAATACAACACAAAAAGGTATAGCGGCCATTTATAAAGGCGAAGTTATTGTAGAAGGTACAGTAAAAGAAGTTGGGAGTACTATTAGAGAGTTAGCAAATTTAAAGAGAAGTGAGCTGTTGACTAAGTTGGATGAGATTGTTGAAAATGCTAAAAAAGGTATTAGAAAAGCCACACAAATAGATATTGATGCATTATTAAAAGTAAGAAAATATTTTAAAGCAGGAAAAAAGAAAAATGTAGCATTTACAAAAGGTACAATAGGAGGAAATAAAATAAATTTAGTATCGAGAAGTGGAGGAGAACTAGGACAAGAATTCGATAATTTTAAATCTGTATTACCAGAAAATTATCGTTATAAGAACGGTCCTCTTTCAGATTATATTTATCATACAGAACAAAAACAAGTAGAATATTTATACAACCTTCTTAAAAAGAATAAAAATGTGAGTGGAAAAATAGAAATTGTATCAGATTTGAAAATATGTGATAATTGTAATGATATTATTAATAAATTTAAAAAAGATTTTCCACTTATAAAAGTAACAAGAGTTTGGGTAAGAACAAAATTAAAATAAACTTAAGATGAGATATTTAGAAAAAATATTAATAAAAATTAATGGTTTTGGCGCAACTTATAGTGGTTGTTCTGAACAACAAATTAAAGAAATTGAAAAGCTAGCCAAAAATATAATACCTGAATCTTATAAAGAATTTTTAGAACTTTTTGGGTTGGATATGGACAGAAAAGACATGACTTCTAGAGGGGGTTTCGTTGGTGAAGATGTATTTTACGAAGACTTATTTGACAACAAAGAAGCTTTAGAAGAACAGTTAGAAGAAGACGGTAGAACAGATTTACAACTTACCGATAATGATTTTATTTTTTTCTGCTCTCAAGGTTATATTTTTGCTTTTTTTAAATTAGATGAAGGAGATAATCCACCTGTATATGGTTATCAAGAAGGTTATAAAGGAGAAACATTTCCAAAATTAACAGATACATTAGTGGAGTTTTATGAACTTTATTTAGAATTTGGTAAAAGTCCTTTTGGTAATTTACGTAAGTAATCCAAATTATATGGAGGGTTTTTAAGAAGAGGAAAGAGAAATTACAATAGAGGAAATGAAAGAAAAATATTACCTTTAGGGAACTTAAATTTAATACCTAAACGAGATATACTAATTAGTAAATATATTAAAGAAAAGTATGTTTTAGATAAAATACTTGAAGAACAAGCCTCATGGATAAAAAAGTTTGGGAAAGGGCGATTTTCAGATAAAGAAATTAATTTCAGTAAAAAATATTTTAAAGGTTTTAAATTTGAGTTAATAAAGCACAATATTGATATAAATAATATAAAAATTAAATAATGACAATTAAAGATAAAGAAATAGAAATGACTAAAAGAGTCAAAGAAAAATTAGATAACATAAATTATAGAATTACGATGATTTTCACTAACTATGATAAAGAAGGGTTACTTAGAGATGGTTCGAAAAAAGAGTTATTAACAACTACTTTTGTTGAACCCATATTAGATAAATCTACTCATATATATTCAGATCTTGAAACATTAGAAATGTTATATGTACAAACAGGTCCAACAAATTTTACAGATATTGATGTTTTTTTTAAACCAAGAGATTAATTGGTTAAACATATAAAAAACATTACAGAAAGACTACCCTAGCAGGATAGTCTTTTTTGTAAATAACCAGTAGAATCCGCAACAAAAATAAAAGCCTTAGTTTATAATGGCGAAAAAATTGCAGAAGGAACGGAAAAAGAATAAAAAAAGGTTTTAGGAAAGATTTTTCCACATGCAGCAAGTAAAGAAGATGTTTTAAAGTATTTGGATAATCTAGCAGATGTTGTAAAGAATACTAAATTACGAAAAGCAGCATTATTAAAATGGATT